>CATPCO010000118.1 GCA_955652925.1 uncultured Xanthobacteraceae bacterium
ACCGCCGGACGGCCATCACATCCGGAAAATGCCGAAGCGGGTCGGCTCAGGCGCGGGCGCGTTGAGACCGGCAGAGAGCGCGAGCGCGAGCACCATGCGGGTATCGGCGGGATCAATGATGCCGTCGTCCCACAGCCGCGCGGTGGCATAGTAAGGATGCCCCTGCATCTCGTATTGCTCGCGAATGGGCGCCTTGAACGCCGCATCATCCTGCGCGGTCCAGGTTCCTCCTTTGGCTTCGGTCGCCTCCTCGCGCAGCAAGCCGAGCACCGTTGCCGCCTGCTCGCCGCCCATCACCGAGATGCGCGCATTCGGCCACATCCAGAGAAAGCGCGGGGCGTAGGCGCGCCCGCACATGCCGTAATTGCCCGCACCGTAACTGCCGCCGATGATCACGGTGTATTTCGGCACGCTCGTGGTCGCGACCGCCGTCACCATCTTGGCGCCGTCCTTGGCGATGCCGCCCGCTTCATATTTGCGTCCCACCATGAAGCCGGTGATGTTCTGCAGAAAGAGCAGCGGAATGTTGCGCTGGCTCGCGAGCTCGATGAAATGGGCGCCCTTGAGCGCGCTCTCGCTGAACAGGATGCCGTTATTGCCAAGGATGCCGACGGGAAAACCGTGAATGTGAGCAAAGCCGCAGATCAGCGTCTGGCCATAGAGCGCCTTGAACTCGTCGAACTCGGAGCCATCGGCCAGGCGCGCGATGACATCGCGCACGTCGTAGGGAACGCGGATGTCGGCCGGCACGATTCCGTAAAGCTCCTCGGGGGGATAGAGCGGCTCGCGTGCCGGGCGCATTTCGAGGAACGAATGCTTGACGCGATTGAGATTGCCGACAATGCGGCGCGCAATCCCGATCGCGTGGTCGTCGTTCATGGCGTAATAATCGGTGACGCCGGATTGGCGGCTGTGCACCTCGGCTCCGCCCAACTCCTCCGCGCTCACCTCCTCCCCGGTCGCAGCCTTCACCAGCGGCGGCCCGCCGAGAAAGATGGTGCCCTGGTTGCGAACAATGATGCTTTCATCCGACATCGCCGGTACGTAGGCGCCGCCTGCCGTGCATGATCCCATGACGACCGCGATCTGCGGAATGCGCAGCGACGACATGCGCGCCTGGTTGTAGAAGATGCGCCCGAAGTGGCGTTCATCGGGAAAAATTTCGTCCTGCAGCGGCAGGAATGCGCCCCCGGAATCGACGAGGTAAATGCAGGGCAGATGATTCTCGCGCGCGATGTCCTGGGCGCGCAGATGCTTCTTCACCGTCATGGGATAATAGGTGCCGCCCTTGATGGTGGCGTCGTTGGCAATGATCATGCATTCGCGGTTGCTCACCCGCCCGATGCCGGTGATCAGGCTCGCGGAGTGCACGTCTGCGCCATAGAGCCCGTAGGCGGCAAGCGGCGACAATTCAAGAAACGCAGTGCCGGGATCGAGCAGCAGATTGACGCGCTCGCGCGCGAGCAATTTTCCGCGCCCGACATGCCGTGCCCGCGCCTCCTCGCTGCCGCCTTGCATGGCGATTGCGAGCTTGCTGCGCAGATCCGCGACCAGGCCCTTCATCACGGCGGTGTTGTCGGCGAATTCGCGCGAGCGCGGATCAATGGTGGATGGCAGAGCCGTCATCTGGTGCCGCCAAGCGACGCGCGTGCCGCTTGCTTCACCTCTCCTCGCAGGGGAGAGGTCGGCGCACGAAGTGCGCCGGGTGAGGGGGATCGGAACTCTCGATGAAGCGGGGCCCCCTCACCCCAACCCGCTCCCCACAGGGGAGAGGGAGCGCACCGAGCTCGCGGCAGCGTCATCGCACTCCCCATGACAAGTTCACTCTACCGCGACTTCTCGAACAGCTCGCGGCCGATCAGCATGCGCCGAATCTCGCTGGTGCCGGCGCCGATCTCATAGAGCTTGGCATCACGTAGATAGCGCCCGGTCGGATAATCGTTGATGTAGCCGTTACCGCCGAGGAGCTGGACCGCGTCAAGCGCCATCCTCGTCGCATTCTCTGCCGCGTAGAGAATGGCGCCGGCTGCGTCCTCGCGCGTTGTCTCGCCGCGATCGCACGCCCGCGCGACCGCATAGACGTAGGCCTTGCAGGCGTTCATGGCAACATACATGTCGGCGACCTTGCCCTGCACCAGCTGGAACTCGCCGATCGACTTTCCGAACTGCCGGCGCTCATGGATATACGGCATCACGACGTCCATGCAGGACTGCATGATGCCGAGCGGGCCCGCCGCCAGCACGACGCGCTCATAATCGAGACCGGACATGAGGATGGTGACACCGTCGCCTTCTTCACCGAGCACGTTCTGCGCCGGCACTTCACAGTCCTGGAACACCAGTTCGCAAGTGTCGGAGCCGCGCATGCCGAGCTTGTCGAGCTTCTGCGCGGTTGAGAATCCCTTGCAGCCCTTTTCGATGAGGAACGCAGTGATGCCGCGCGCACCTGCAGCGGGATCGGTCTTGGCGTAGACGACGAGTGTCTCCGCCTGCGGGCCGTTGGTGATCCACATCTTGCTGCCGTTGAGGATGTAGCGGTCAGCCTTCCTCTCGGCGCGCGTCTTCATGGCGACGACGTCGGAGCCCGCGTCCGGCTCCGACATTGCAAGCCCGCCCACGTGCTCGCCGGAAATTAGCTTCGGCAGATAGCGACGCTTCTGCTCGTCATTGCCGTTGCGGCGGATCTGATTCACGCAGAGATTGGAATGGGCGCCATACGAGAGCCCGACGGATGCGGATGCGCGCGAGACCTCCTCCATGGCCACGCAATGTTCGAGGTAGCCGAGCCCGGCGCCGCCCCATTCCTCCTCGACCGTGATGCCGTGCAGGCCGAGCTTGCCGAGCTCCGGCCAGAGATCGCGCGGA
>CATPCO010000119.1 GCA_955652925.1 uncultured Xanthobacteraceae bacterium
AACCCGCATGTCGCCCGTCTCCGCTAAAGCTTCGACGGGCTAATTTGAGTGCGGCCGCCGAAGCCTTGGCGAAGGCGCCTACGCTCATGCGGGCTACTTTTCACGGGTCATCCACATGGGATTGCTGCAATGCCGCATTTTGTATTGCAATGCAGCATAAAAATCCCACATTACGTGCCGATTCTCCCCAAATCGAAAGACCCGGATGCTCCCGCTTCTGCTTGTCAATCTTTCGCACTTGCTGCCCAGGAGGCGCCGACCGGCCCCGCCGCCAAGGCGGGCGCCGATCCGCACGAGCATCCGCAGGGGAAAGCGCGTCAATCTCGCGCTCCAGGGCGGCGGTGCCCAGGGCGCGTTCACCTGGGGCGTGCTCGATCAATTGCTCGAGGACGGCAGATTGGAGATCGACGGGATTTCCGGCGCATCGGCTGGCGCCGTCAACGCCGTCATGCTGGACGATGGTCTCATTCGCGGCGGACCGCAGGCAGCGCGAACGCGTCTTGCGGAGTTCTGGCGTGCGGTAAGCGTCGACGGCCATCTCCCAGAGCTGCAGCGCGCGGTGGTGGAGCGGCTGTTCCCGTTCGTTCCACGCGACGGATTATGGCTGAGCACCGTCTCGCGCTTCTTTTCGCCCTATGATCTCAACCCCCTCAACATCAATCCGCTCAAGGAGCTGATCGACCGCTTCGTTGATTTCGAGGCCATCCGCAACGAGCGCGATCGCGAGCTCTTCGTCTCGGCCACCAATGTGCATACCGGCGAGGTTCGCACCTTCAGGCGCCCGGAGATTACGGAGGAGGCCGTGATGGCGTCCGCCTGCCTGCCGCTTCTGTTCCGGGCGGTGGAGATCGACGGCATTCCTTACTGGGACGGCGGCTACGGCAGCAATCCGGCGCTGGTTCCGTTCCTGCGCGCGACCACGACCGAGGACGTGCTGATCGTTCAAATCAATCCGCGCGAACGGCGCAAGATCCCGACCCGCACGCGCGAGATCGTCACGCGCGTGAACGAGATCAATTTTAACGCGTCGCTCCTCTCGGAGCTCCGCGCCGTCAATTTCGTCAATCGGCTGATCGACGAAGGCAAGCTGCGGCGCGGCACCGGGCGGGGCGAATTCCGCCGGCTGAGGCTCCATCGCATCGTCATGGACGAAACGACACTCGGCGCAGCCGGTACGCTGAGCACCGGCTACGAGTCATTCGAGATGCTGCACAAGCTCGGCCAGCGTGCGGCGCGGCGGTTCCTCGACGCGCATTTCCATGATGTGGGCCGCAGCAGTACGATCGATGCTGGGGAGGAGGAAGTGAAGCCGGAGCTGGTGGAGTAGGCCTCGCAACGCGAGTCTTGACGGCTGCGGGTGTCCTCCCTCCGGGAGGGATGCGGCGGCTGCATTTGGCCGCATCGCCCATGATGCCAAGCGCAAGGTCATGCGCTACCCTCGCGCAATGAGCCCCGCCGCCGCCCCGGTGCATAGCGCCGAAATCGGCCCGACCCGGCTTGATATCTGCGTGGCCGACATCACCACGCTTGATGTCGATGCGATCGTCAACGCAGCCAATCGCGCGCTGTTGGGCGGAGGAGGAGTGGATGGCGCGATCCATCGCGCCGCCGGACCCGATCTCAAACGCGAATGCGAAACGCTCGGCGGCTGTGAGACCGGCTCCGCCAAGATCACGCGCGGGTACCGGCTCAAGGCCTCCCACGTCATTCATGCGGTCGGGCCGGTGTGGAGCGGGGGCCACAAGGGGGAGGATGAGCTGTTGGCATCCTGCTACAGCACGGCGCTAGAGCTCGCGGCGCAGCACAAGCTGCGCTCGATTGCCTTTCCCGCGATCTCCACGGGCATCTATCGTTTCCCGCCCGACCGCGCCGCGCGTGTTGCGGTCGGCACGGTGGCCGCTACGATCGGAAAAAAGCTCGCCCCGCTCGAGTGCGTCGTATTCTGCTGCTTCTCGCCGGATTGCGCCGAACATCATATCAACGCGCTCGATGCGCTCGGCCACAAGTGAAACTGGGCCAGTGCGAAAGCATCCGGCAATAATCATCATGCTTTTTGCAGCCTAAGCCGCTATGGAATGTCGATGGCCGAGGAGAAAGTTATTCTGGTCGATGAGAGCAATCGCGCGACGGGCTCGGCCGGGAAAACCATGGTCCACCGGCGCGGACTTCTACACCGCGCCTTCTCGATCTTCCTCCTCGATGATCGTGGACGCATTGTGCTGCAGCGGCGCAATCCCAACAAATACCACTCCGGCGGATTGTGGGCGAATTCCTGCTGCGGGCATCCCCGTCCGGGCGAACGAACCATGCCAGCGGCGCGCCGGCGGCTTGATGAAGAGCTTGGCACCGCGAGCGCACTTCGCTTCGGCTTCTTCGCCCGCTACCGGGCCGAGCTTGATCACGGCATGCACGAAAACGAGTTCGTCTATGTCTATTTCGGGCGCCTCAACGGCGCGCTTGCCCCCGATCCCTCCGAAATCGCCGATGTCGCGCTTCTTTCCCCCGACGAGATCGCCGGGCGCATCCAGAACGAACCCACGGCATTTACTTTCTGGCTCAAGCACTATTTCTACACTCATGGCGCCGACATCGCGCGTCTTGCAGCGCAGGTGACAGCGTGAGCCCCATCCCGTTTCTTGCGGTCAAAGGCGGCCCGCATGAACGCGGCCTTGCCCATGGGCACCGCTTCGCAAGCGAGATCGCCGACAACATCGAGACCTATCTGCGCCGATTTGCAGCGTCCGGCCTCGATCGCGCCAGCGCTTTTGTGGAGGCCGAGCGTTGGCTTGGCGCCATTGCATCCGCCAATCCTGCCTATGCCGAGGAGATGCGCGGGATTGCGCAAGGCGCCGGGCAGCGCGAGGAAGGCATTGCGCTTCTCAATGCCCGCTATGAGCTTGCCTTTACGTTGTTCGGCAAAGAAGCCGTGCGTGCGGCGCACGGGCGGGAGTTGGCTCCTGCCGACGGCTGCACGACCTTCGGCCTGTTGCCGCAGGTCAGTGCGGACGGACACGCCTGGCTGGGCCAGAACTGGGATTGGCTCGAAGGCGTGCACGGCCGCACTTTCGTGCTGCGGGTGGAACGCGCGGACAAGCCGGGCTTCGTCTGTCTCACGGAAGCCGGGATCGCCGGCGGCAAGATGGGCGTCAACGAATGCGGCATCGGCCTCGTCGAGAACGGGCTCGCTTCGAGCGCTGACGGGCGTCATCCCTATTGCAAGCCGTTCCACGTGCGCTGCCGCGAGGTGCTCGATGCGCAGACGTTGGACGAGGCGATGCTTGCGCCGTTCGAGGCGCCGCGCACCTGCTCGGCGAATTTCCTGCTCGGCGCGAGTGGCGGCGAAATCGTCGATATCGAGACCAGTCCCGATCACGCCAGCGGTCTCCATGCGCAGGACGGCATCATCACCCATTCCAATCATTTCTTGAGCGAGGGACACGGCGAATCGCTGTTGGAGAAAATCGCTCCGAACACGCTTGCTCGCGTCGATCGCATGCGCGCTCTGCTTGCGAAGCATCGCGGCGCCGTGTCATTCGAGCACATGCGCTCGGCCGCGACGGATCATTCCGGCGCGCCCTACGGTATTTGCCGCCATCCCGATCCCAAGCAGCCGGTCGCCCGGCGCACGATGACGGTCGGCGCCGTCCTCGTTGATCTCGACGCGCGCATCATGCACGTCGCCAACGGGCCCCCCTGCTGCAACGAATACGCTGCGTTCAGCGTCTAACTGAACATCCGTGCGCTTCAGCGGCCGCGTCTTCCATGGTCATGAACACGGCGCCGGCATGTCTCAACATCTTGATCAGATATTCAAACGCGCGCATGCGGTAGCCGCGGCCTATGACATAAGGATGCATGGTGTAGGTCAGCACGCCCCACTCGACGCTCTTTTGCATGTAACGGAACTCATCGAGCCAGCTCTTCATCACGCTGCGAGCCGGCTGCAGGCCGGGTAAGATCGTGTTCGCC
>CATPCO010000120.1 GCA_955652925.1 uncultured Xanthobacteraceae bacterium
ACCCACGACCTCAATACACATTGCAACCAACGTGATGGTTCCATGAAAGCAGTCCTCCTGCGTGGCAAAGCACGCAACGCTGAATCGCCGCCCCTTCACCGAGGGGGTAATCTTCCGTCTTCATTCTTGTTGCTGAGAGTAGAGACGTAGCAAGCTACGTCTCTACGGATGCTTTTGTGAGTTCTTCAGACGCCTGTTATGGAGTGCCGGAAGGAGCTCCCGCGACCTGCCAGGCGAAGGCCAGGAATGACGAGGCTGACAAGTCGATGGCCGGCTCCACGGTGGAATAGGACTGCACGTTGTCCTGATAAACGGCGCCATTGCCATTGAACTTGGCGAATACGTCGACGCCGTTCGGAGGACAGGCCACCATTCCAGTGAGCGTGCCCTTGGCGGCGAAGGAATTCGGACCTTCGACCACAGCGCCGAGAAGAATTGGCGGCTTGCCGTTGGTGGATCCGACAATGTTTGCCACTTGGTGCTGCATGCAGTCGGGGAAGGTGGTGCCATCTCCTACGATCAGAGAAGTGCCCCAGGCGTTAGCTCCGAGGATGTTGTTGAGCCAGCGGTTGCCATACGCTGCATAAGTGGTGCCGGCGGTCAGGTTGTCGTACTCATTCGCCATCACGGCCAGCCCGCCTCCGTGTGACGTGGTGTCATAAACATTCCACGGAAAACCGAAGCCGAAAGGATCTTTGGCGGCCTGGGTGGTGGCTTTGGTCAATTGCTTGTTCATGTCGGAGAGCAGAGCCGTTTTCGAGACTGCGAGGCCGCTGGGATTTCCGGCCAGGGTGATAGCGCGGTAGAGCTCAAAGTGGGCCAATCCGCTGACGTCATAAAGATTGAGTGTGTCGGCCGCGTCATTGGGTCCGGTGATATAGGCGTGGGCCCATTGCGCTGCGAGCGGCAGGTAGTACATGGGATCGGTGTGAGGAAGGCCAGCGGGCAAATTCGTGGCGCCCCGCAAGGCAAAATAAAGTTCGGTGGCGCCTAGTTCGAGATCGTCACGCCATTCTGTTTCAGGATAGAAATCGAAGGGCCCCACGGTAAGAAGTTTGCCGGAGGGCGCGGTGTCGGTGAGGTCGAAGATGTGCTCGGCGGAAAGGAGGCATTGATTGGCGTATGCCGAGTTGCTTACGGCAAAAACTCTGTAGCACAGGGCGAAGTCGGCGGCGAGGCGTCCGGCGATGTTCGGGCTGATTAGTGCGCCGGCTCCTCCGCTGTTGATAAAGACCGGACGATGACAGACGTACTGGTAGGGGGAGTTGCAATTTGAGTAGTTGTCATCGGCCTGAGGGAGGCGCCAGATATCGTGATCGCCGGCGTAGGCGCGGCCTCCGGAACTGACTCCGACCTGGTAGTAGAGAGTCTTGGTGCCGTCGGCCCACATCTTTTGTAGCCAGTCGAGGCCGAACTGGGCTTCAGCAGTGAAATTGGAGGAGCTTGCTCCGGCGCCCAGTTGATTGGGGAAGTCGCGCACGCCGACGAGCATCATGGCGACGGTGTAGCTGTGGGTCTCGACGAACTTGAGGTAGTCGCCAGCATCCCACCATCCGCCGGAAGCGTCGATGCTCGCGCCCGTGGGAGTAAGAGGCCCGGCGTTGTCTTTCTTATCGAAGGCGGGCGTGAAGTACACCTTCGCGCTTTGGTCATTCAGGTGTCCGGGAGCGGTGCGCAGCGCGTTGGGAACGTAATTCGGGCCGTCGCGCGAGGTTTGGTAGTAGTACAGGGCGTTGGCCAGCGGCTTGGAGTAAAGGTTCGCGGCTGTATCTAGCTTGAATTGGGGAGAGCTGGCGGCGGTCGGCGTCGTCACCGAGAGGGTGTAAGTGCCTGCGGTTGTGACCGAATCAAAATCCACCGGATAGACGTTGGTGAAGCTACCCCAGGCGCCGAGAGAGGAGCCGACTGGCGCTGAATACACAGTGACCCCGCTGGAATTTTTTAACAGGAAAGTTGCGCCGGCCTCCGAGCCCGCGGCCATCAGATAGGCGCGTTTCGATGAGCCGGAGACGTAGCCGAGCTGGTTCACGCGGATGAAAGCACTTTGTGCCTGCGCCGCTGTTAACAGTGTGAGGAGGATGGTCGCAAGTATTGGGCGCGAGAGGAGAGAAGAAGGTGGGAAAGCATGGGAACGCAGCCCAGTGGAACGGGGAATCATCATGGCTTGCCTCCGTTTGCAGTAAACCCTTTCATTGAAACGAACGAATCCTGTTCCTGAACCGTATTCTTGTCAAGGGGGGAATACTGTATTGACAGGATTCTTATGGGGCGGCGGAGGAGGAGGGAAGTAAGAAGTTAAAGGCGCTGTTCCGGACCCGCGATGGAGACTCGATTCATGGGCTCGGACCTGGCCGCCTCCCCACAGAGAGCCCGGCTCTGACACCCTTTGCTATTCTTCGTGGGTGAAGGGCGAGATCTCTATTGAACCGGGATATGCCGGGCTTTGTACGAACTGCCGCCATGCGCGGCGGGTGCAATCGGACCGCGGGTCGGTGTTTGTCAGGTGTGAGCTGGCGCTCAACGATGCGCGGTTTGAGAAATATCCGAGATTGCCGGTGTTAGTATG
>CATPCO010000121.1 GCA_955652925.1 uncultured Xanthobacteraceae bacterium
ATCGCTTTTCGAGGCAGCGGGGCTTGCATGTGCTCCGCCGCAATACGATCTTTGCGATATTCCGCGGGCGCTGGTCGCGCGCCCTTTGGCATGAATCCTTCGCATCCCAGGGTGCAAAAAAAGCACTTGGATTGTGGTTCAAGACGGACTAGGTTTTAACTAGGGAATCGACCTGAGCCGCTTGTGCGCCGATTGCGGGCCCCAACCAGGAAATGGAGAGCCGGCGGTGTGCAGAGAGGAAACCATCCTCGCCTCGTGAACGGGCGAGCGGTTTAGACCGGCTGGGACGAGATGCTTCATCGGTTCTGCGCGGGTTCCGTAATGAGCGCGGCGCGCGCATGACAAAGAGGTGGGCAGTGTCGCATCAGGCGACGCCACGAGCTTATCGCGCGCGACGTAGGCGCTGGATATAGCGGCGAAAAGGAGCCGCACATCTATACCTGCTTGAGTGCAACTACGCGACCGCTGCGCCCCTTTGGGGGCGAGATGGGTCTTTCCGGCATTGATCAATCAGGTGAACGAACTAGCGTGGAGTCAGCCGCTAAAACGAAAGGATTGGCAGCAGGCAAGTCATGAGAAACGGTCAGAACAAACGGATGCGCGGGCGCAACAATCATCGCAAAAGCCACCACAATCCCATGGCGCGCGTGTATGAATCGAACGGCCCGGATGTCAAAATTCGCGGCAACCCGTCTCACATTGCAGAGAAATACATTCAGCTTGCGCGCGACGCGCAGGCCTCCGGCGATCCGATCGCGGCCGAGAATTACTATCAGCACGCCGAGCATTATTATCGGGTCATTGCTGCGGCGCAGGAACAGTATCGGCAGAACAATCCGCATTTCGCTCGTCCTGAAAATGAAATGAGCGGCATCCGCGATGAGAGCTTCGAGGAGGGGGAGGAAGACACTCAGCCCGTGATGGCTGACTCTCCCTATGGTGCGCGCGAGCCGCAGCCCTATATTCCGCGCGACAGCCAACCGTTTCCGCAATCCTCTCCGCCGCAGCAGTCACGGCCGCAACAGGGCGGGCCGGAGGCGCCGGGTGAGGTGGACCGATTGCCCTCCTTCATCACGGGCGGACAATCGCCCGAATATCAGCAGCCGCAGCAGAATTCCGCCAATAGCCAGAACGGGCATGACGGCCACAATGACCGCTTCCCGCTTCATCGGCGGCGACGACGCCACCGCGGCCCGCGCCATGATGTGCCGGGTGGGAACCGCGGCGGAGATGATACGCCGCCTCGCGGTGAATAAGCGTTTACGCTACGCTCCGCGCGGCCAGGGAGCGAAGGCCGGCTCGAGTGCCGGAACAAGGCGCGCGCGTTCCCGCCGAGCCGGAATGGCCCGATAGACCTGTTTCGTCGCCTCGACGATGTGCACTCCGGCAAATGGGGCGGCGATCGTTGCGCCTGCCCGTTCCCATGCCGTAGCCGAGCGCAGGAACCAGCCGCGAGGCACGGGCGGCACATGCAGCGCTTCAGTCCAGCCTGTCGGCGTGAACCAGGTCTCACGCAGCAGATGCGTGATCTGCGAGCGAGAATACGGTCTTCCGTGGCCGAACGGAGTTGTATCGAGCCGCGCCCACACGCCACGGCGGTTTGGCACCACCACGAGCAATCGTCCACCGGCCGCGAGCACACGCCAGACCTCGCGCAGCAAAGCAATGGGGTCATGCTCCATTTCCAGTGCGTGGACGAGCAATATGCGATCGACGGCCGAGTCGGTAAGCGGCATTTCCAGATCATCGATGAGGGCCGCAAGCCCCGGTCGGTCGGTCGGCCACTTCACGACTCCTTGCGCCGCCGGCATGAAGGCCAGGCACCGCTCCGCTTCCTCGCGAAAGAGGCCCAGATAGGGCGTGGCGTAGCCAACCCCAAGAACGCTCAGCCCACGCGTATCGGCGAAGCGCCGCCGGATGCCCCGGCCGACGAAACGGCGCGCCACAATACCGAGGCGTTGGCTGTAGAAATTGCGCAGATCGACGACGTCGATGGACATGCGGCCAAAGCTAGCATGAATTGGTCGCCGGGATGTCGGCGCCGCAATCTACGGCCGGTCCTTGCATCAGCGTGATCGAATACGGATGATGATATGAGGTCAGAGCCCCGATCAGGAAAAACTCTTCCAATGCCCGCGCAAACCCATCTTTTTCTATGCCTTCAGGACAACTACGGCGTGCTCCTGCACGATCCGCAAAGCGGTGCCACCGCCGCGATTGACGCGCCCGAGGCTGGCGCTGTCGAGGCGGCACTGCGCGCCGCCCGATGGGGGCTCACGGATATTCTCGTGACCCATCATCATGCCGATCACACCGGCGGTATCGCTGCGCTCAAAGAGCGCCACCACGCTCGCGTGGTCGCTCCTGCGCGCGAAGCCGCTCGCATTCCACTCGTTGACGTCACCGTAGCCGAAAACGACAAGGTCCGCGTGGGGTCTCTCGAAGGCTCGGTCTACGACACACCTGGGCATACGGCGGGTCATATCAGCTATTTTTTTCCCGCCGAGAAACTCGCCTTTGTCGGCGACACGCTGTTCTCCATCGGGTGCGGCCGAGTGATCGAGGGCACGGCGGAAATGATGTGGAACTCGCTGATCAAGCTGCGTGCCCTGCCCGACGATACCGCAATTTATTGCGGACATGAGTACACAGCGGCCAATATTCGATTTGCAAAGACCATCGAGCCGCAAAATCCGGCGCTGGCGCAACGTGCGCGCGAGGTGGAAAGACTCCGGTCAGAGAATAAGCCGACCATTCCTTCGCGGCTCGGGGAGGAGAAGGCGGCAAACCCGTTCTTGCGCGCCGACGTGCCGGAGGTCGCCAAGTCTGTCGGACTTGCAGGCAAGCCGGCCTGGCAGGTCTTCGCGGAAATCCGTGAACGCAAGAACAGGTCGTGACGCTCTCTGCGGGCGATGTGATCCGCCTTCTAGACCTCAAGCCGCATCCCGAGGGCGGCCATTTTCGCGAGACCTTCCGCGACCCAGCCAGGGTGGGCGGCGGCCGCGCAGCCTCGACCGCGATCTACTTTCTGCTTGCGCGCGGGGAGAGCTCCCACTGGCATCGCATCGATGCGGTGGAGATCTGGCACTACTACGCAGGTGCGCCCATTGAGCTCAAGATTGCATCGCCGGACGGGAATGCGGTCGAGCGCCTGACGCTCGGACCTGATCTTGTTTCCGGTGCACGGCCCCAGGTCGCCGTTCCGGCGCAGGCATGGCAATGCGCGGCAAGCCTGGGTGAGTGGGCGCTCGCCGGTTGCACGGTCGCGCCGGGGTTTGAATTCGCGAGCTTCGAAATTGCGCCGAAAGGATGGCCGGGCTGACGCTTACACCATGAACTGCCCGCCGTTTGCGGAGAGTGTCGAGCCGGTAATGAGGCCCGCTTCGTCGGAGGCGAGAAAGAGCACACAGCGGGCAATCTCTTCCGGTTCGCCCAGGCGGCCGAGCGGAATGTAGGGCAGAATGCTCTTGTCCAAAACATCCTGCGGGATCTTCTTGACCATTTCAGTTGCAATATAGCCGGGGCAGACGGCATTGACCGTGATGCCGCTTTTGGCGCTTTCCTGAGCGAGCGCCTTGGTGAAACCGAGCTCACCGGCTTTGGCCGCCGAATAGTTGGTCTGACCGACCTGTCCCTTCTGCCCGTTGATCGATGAAATATTGATGATGCGGCCGAATTTGCGCGCGCGCATGCCCTCGATCACGGGCCGGCACATGTTGAACAGAGAACTTAGATTGGTGTTGATCACCGTTGTCCATTGTTCCGGGGTCATGCGGTGGAACATGGTGTCTCGGGTGACGCCGGCATTGTTCACCAGCACCTCGATCGGACCAAGCTCGGCCTCGACCGCTTTGACTCCGGCGGCACACGAATCATAGGAGGAGACATCCCACTTGTAGACCGCAATCGCGGTGGCCGCCTTGAATTTCTGCGCGGCCTCGTCATTGCCGCCGTAGTTCGCGGCGACTTTATATCCCGCTCCCTTGAGAGCCTTTGAGATCGCCTCGCCAATGCCGCGCGTACCACCGGTTACTACCGCAACCCGTGACATTTTGACCCCTCCCTATCTTGGACAACGGACGGAAGACGACGGACATGAAGATCCTCGCCTCTTCTTCCTTCTGTGCTCTGCCCTGCGTCCTCTGTCGTCCGGTTGCTGTCGGCGTCTTGCGTCTACCTCTCAACGCACATCGCAATGCCCATGCCGCCACCGATACACAGCGTGGCGAGGCCCTTCTTGGCGTTGCGTTTGCCCATTTCATAAAGGAGCGTGACAAGGACGCGCCCGCCGGAAGCCCCGATCGGATGTCCGAGCGCGATTGCTCCGCCGTTGACATTGACCTTCGACGTATCCCAGCCGAGATCCTTGTTGACCGCGCAGGCTTGCGCCGCAAACGCCTCGTTCGCTTCGATCAGGTCGAGATCACCGACGTTCCACCCAGCCTTTTTCAATGCCGTGCGGGAGGCCGGAATGGGACCGGTGCCCATGATTGCGGGATCAACCCCCGCATGCGCCCACGAGACGATACGCGCAAGCGGCGTGAGGCCGCGCTTGGCGGCTTCGCTCGCCTTCATCAGCACGACTGCCGCTGCCCCGTCGTTGATCCCTGAGGCGTTGCCGGCCGTGACCGTCCCGTCCTTTGCAAATGCGGGCCGCAGCTTTGCGATGATCTCAACGGTCGTGCCATGCTTGGGATATTCGTCGGTATCCACCACAACGTCACCCTTGCGCGTCTTCACTGTCACCGGCACGATCTCGTCCTTGAATCGTCCCGCCTTCTGCGCCGCTTCCGCCTTGTTCTGCGAGGCAACGGCGAACTCATCCTGCTGCGCGCGGGTAATCTGCCACTGGCGTGCGATGTTCTCGGCGGTGTTGCCCATATGATAGCCGTTGAAGGCGTCCCACAATCCGTCCTTGATCATGGTATCGACCATCTCGAAGTTGCCCATCTTCACGCCGTTGCGCAGATGCGCACAGTGGGGCGCCTGACTCATGGATTCCTGGCCGCCGGCAACGATGATCTCGGAATCGCCGTTGAGTATCGCCTGATAGCCGAGCGCGACAGCGCGCAGTCCTGAGCCGCAGAGCTGGTTGACCCCCCAGGCTGGCGTCTCGACCGGGATGCCGGCTGCAATGGAGGCTTGGCGGGCAGGGTTCTGGCCCTGACCGGCGGTGAGAATCTGGCCCAGGATGACTTCTGAAACCTCTGCCTTTTCGACCCCCGCGCGCTTGAGGGATTCCTCAACCGCGACCTTGCCCAATTCGTGCGCCGGAAGGGCGGCAAACACCCCATTGAATGCGCCAACGGGCGTGCGTGCCGCGCTGACGATGGCAATATCGTCGTTCATCTCCTACTCCTTGTAATTTGAGGCGAGGCGGTTGGGCTGATGGTCACCTGACGAGCCCGGCCATGCCATCCTTGAGCCTGAGCATGGGCGTGTCAATTCCAGCTCCGGGATTTTGGCGGCCGAGCGTCGTTGGCATCCGAGGCCCCCGCCTGCGTTGCGTGTCCCATATTAAATGGTGGCCGAACGCAAAGAAAACAGGCTATGCTGATCAAGCATAGTTGCTCACCGAGTCCCCCATGGCCTCATCGGAACAGCCGATCACCATCAAGAAATACGCCAATCGGCGGCTCTACAATACGGGCACCAGCACTTACGTCACGCTCGAAGACCTCGCTGACATGGTCAAGCGCGGCGAGGACTTCATTGTCAATGATGCCAAGACCGGCGAGGACATTACCCGTCAGGTGCTGGCCCAGATCATTTTCGAGCAGGAGAACAAGGAGGGCCAGAGCCTCTTGCCGATTGCGTTTCTTCGCCAGCTTATTCGCTTTTACGGCGACAGCATGCAAATGCTGGTGCCGCGCTATCTTGAAGTTTCCATCGATTCGCTCACCCGCGAGCAGGAAAAGTTTCGTCAGCAGATGGCGCAGGCTTTCGGGGGAGGCACCTTTGGCGCGCTCGAAGACCAGGTCCGCCGCAACATGGAGATGTTCGAGCGAGCTTTTGCCATGTTCAGTCCGTTTGCGCGCCGGGAGGAACAACCGGCCGAGCCTGAAAAGACAAGAACGAGCGCGGGGGAGGGCGGTGAGATCGAGGATCTCAAACGCCAGATGGACGAAATGCAAAAGCGTCTTGATGGCCTGAGCGGCAAGGACAAAACCTAATAGCCGATCGCGCAGCCGTCTTTGCGCGGGTCGGAGCCGCCGATCAGAACCCCGCGCTGCCAATCGATCTGGATCGCCTGCCCACCGCCCCAGGGCGAGGCTGCTCGCACCACGTCGTGCCCGCGCGCGCCGAGGCCTTCCACCGTTGATTGGGGAACGCTGCGTTCGACGACGGTTTGTTCGCCCACGAAGAAAGCACGCGGGAAATCGATCGCCGCCTGCACGTCCATGCCGTAATCCACGATGTTGGTGACAATCTGCACGTGGCCCATGGGTTGGTAATGCGCGCCCATCACGCCGAATGACATGACGCAGCGCTGATCCCGAAACGCGAGTGCTGGAATGATGGTATGGAGCGGCCGTTTGCCGGGCCCAAACGCATTCGGATGGCCGGCATCGAGCACGAAGCACGCGCCGCGATTCGTGAGCATGATGCCGGTCTTTTCCGTGCAGATGCCGATGCCGAAATTTGAAAAGAGCGTATTGATCAGAGAGACCGCCATGCGGTCGCGGTCCACCACACAAAGATAGACGGTATCGCTCGGGCGATGAGGCGTGCTCGAGAAGGCCGTGCGGCGGGCGGGGTCGATCCGCTGCGCGAGGTTGGCAGCAAACTCTTTGTCGAGAAGCGCCGGTACTGAGGCGCGCATGCAGGAGGGTTCGGCGATATGAGCATCCCGCTCGGCATAGGCCAGTCGCGCCGCCTCCAGCACGAGATGGAACCGGTCGGCGCTGATGGGATCAAACCGTGCGAGCTCGTAGCTCTCCAGCACATTGAGCATGATGAGCGCGGTCAAGCCTTGAGTGTTGGGCGGCATTTCAAGAACCTCGAGGCCACGATAATTGCTGCGCACGGGCGTGACGGACTCGCCGCGGTGATTCGCAAAGTCCTCAAGCGTGAGGAATGAGCCGCGCGCGCGCAGCGCGGCCACCATGTCCTGCGCAACCGTTCCGGTATAGAAACCCTTCGGCCCCTCGCTTGCGATGGTGCGCAGCGTCTGCGCCAGCGCGGGCAGCTTGATCACATCCCCTTGCGCCGGCGCGCAACCGTTGAAGAGGTAATGGCGCTTCGCGCCAGGGTCGGCAGAAAGCTTGGGGACGAGCTGCGACCAGTCCCACGCAACGCGCGCGGCAACCGGGAATCCATTTTCGGCATAGTGGATTGCCGGAGCAAGCGCGCGAGGGAGCCCAACACGTCCGTGCGCACCCAGGATCGCAGACCAGGCTTCGACCGCGCCCGGGACGGTTACGGCGTGAATCGAGTCAAGCGCAATCGACCGCATGCCCTGGCCAAGCAACGCGTCGATCGATGCCCCTGAACCCGCGCGACCGCAACCGTTATAGCCCCAAACCGGCTGGTCCGGCTTTGCGACCATGGCGAAGCAATCGCCCCCGATCCCGGTCATGTGCGGCTCGACGACGCACAAGACTGCGATCGCGGTCACTGCCGCGTCGGCTGCATTGCCGCCGGCGCGCAGCACTTCCATCGCGGCAAGGCTCGCGAGCGGATGCGAGCTCGCTGCCATGGCGTCACAGGCGATGACGGGCGAACGGCCGGGCAGGTGAAAGTCACGAGCCATGGAGATGGGGCCGACCGGGGCTCACGTCACCGGCTGATCCGGTGTTTCGAGCACGATGTTTCTCACCTCCGAGCGGGAGAGCAGCGACAATCCGGTAATCACGTCGACAAAGCTCAGCACCGCCATCAGCAGCAACGTCGATGTTGCCGCGGCCGGCACAAGAACAAGCTCGCTCGCAATCGCGGCAAGCAGCATGAAGGCCAGAGCATGGTCCATTGCGGTCTTTGCACGAAAACGCGCTGCCTTGAGCACCTCGACATAGAGGAGGAGCATGGACAGGGAGAGAAGCAGATCGCCAATGTTCACCGGCATGCGCCGATTGCCCGCGAGCGGAAGGGTGAAGACCGTCTCCGTGAACGGCATGTTCAGGAGAAACGCGACCATGTTGTAAAGGGCAAACGGAATGAGCAGGAGAGGAAAGGAGATGAGGTACATCGGCTCCGCCACTCTTTGCGCTGCGAGCGGACCTCAGACCTCCTTCTTGGACTTGAGGATCTGACGTCCCCGGTAAATCCCGGTCTTTAGATCGATGTGATGGGGCCGGCGCAGCTCGCCCGAATCCTTGTCCTCGATATAGGTTGGACGCGCAAGCGCATCAGCCGAGCGGCGCATCCCGCGCTTTGAGGGCGAGGTTTTTCGCTTGGGAACAGCCATGGCTGAGCTCTCCTGGTCCAGTTGCTCGGGGTCGGTGCGGAAAGCGCGCTTATAGAGGAAGGCGTTTGGGTGCGGTAGGGGGTAGCCCGGATGCGCTCTCCCCGCATCTCGCTTCGCTCATGCGGGCTACGGCGTGGGGATTGCTCACGCCCGGGCGGGCCGCGCGCAGGCGGCAAGCCCCGCCTGGGCGTTGGCGCGCGCCTCATAGATGTTCGCAAGCCTGCGCACCGCCGGCCCCGGCTGTTTGGCGCTGCGCCGGCGCGGGTTGGGCAGAACGGCTGCCAGCAAGGCCGCCTCATGCGGGGTCAGCATGCGCGCCGGCTTGTTGAATGCATAACGGCTCGCGGCCTCGGCGCCGAACTGACCCTGCGGTCCCCATTCCGCAATGTTGAGATAGATTTCAAGCACACGCCATTTCGGCAAAACGGCATCGATCCATAATGCGAGCGGCAATTCCAGAGCTTTGCGCACAAAGCTTCGGCCGGGCCAGAGAAACAGATTCTTCGCCGTCTGCTGGGTGATGGTGGACACGCCCTTTGCTTCGCTCACGTCGTCGACATCCTCCAAGCGGTCCTGCAACTCCTGCCAATCGATGCCGCGATGATGGCAGTAGCGCCCATCCTCGGCGGCGATCACGGTGATCGGCAA
>CATPCO010000122.1 GCA_955652925.1 uncultured Xanthobacteraceae bacterium
CTCCGATCTCGATGCCGTAATCGGTCGGGAAATGGAATGCGCCGACGAGCATGGGCTTCCCTGATCAGTTTGTTTTCACGCGCAGAGAGCTAAGCACATTTTGGCCGATTGCCCAACCGATGCGTTGACCGCCTCCTTGATCATGTGCCCCGCGCCGACAGGTTGCCCCAGCTGCTGGTTCGTTCGATCCGAACCGCGATCACAGGATAGTGCGCGATCTGCATTGCTTTGAGCTGCGGGTAACGTGAACGCAGCAACGACTGGGCATGGCCGTGCTCCTCGCCACCGGTAAGGATTTCAGCGCGCCCACGCATGAGCACCCAGCCGAGACGCGACCAATCCTCATCATAGTGGTCGACCACGACCGCGACGGCAGGATTCTCCGCAATATTTCTCAGCCGCTTGAGCGCCATCGGCGAGCGGATTTTGGGTTTTTCGTCGATGGTGATGTAGAGAGTTACGCTTTCGATGGCGAAACATACCGGTATGACATGCGGGTGGGCGAGAGCATCGGCCGTGGCGAGATGGGCGACACGCTGCTGCGCCAGGAATTTCCGCTCGGCATCGGACAACATGGCCGATTCAAATCGCCGGAAGCCTTATCGGGCAAAGCTCCTCGAAGGCGCGCGCGACGCGCAGCACAAGATCCTCCTGGTACTTTGCGGCCACGATCTGCATCCCGACCGGCAGGCCGGCGGAGGTGAAGCCACAAGGAATTGAGGCTGCGGGCTGTTGGGTGAGATTGAATGGGAAGCTGAAAGGCGTCCAGTGCGTCCAGTTTGTTTGATCGGTTCCTTGCGGCGCCAAATGGCCCGTTTCGAACGCCGGTATCGGCAAGGTCGGAGTGAGCAGAACATCGAATTCACGGTGAAAACGGGCCATTTGCAGGCCGAGATCGGCTCGTGCGTTCACGCATCGAACGTATTCCATGTGGTCGATGGCCTCGCCGAGCGACGCGATCCGATCGAAGCCCGGATCGAGCAGAGCCCATTTCTCGCGCGCTATTGCAGAACGAATGCTTGCCGCGCCGCTGAACCAAAGCACATTGAATAGTTCAATCGGGTCGGCAAAGCCCGGATCACGCCGCTGCACGATCGCGCCCGCCTCCGCGAGCTTTCCCGCTGCCGATTCGACGAGCGCGCGAATTTCCGGATCAACGCTTGCGTAGCCGAGATCAAGGCTCAGCGCCATGCGCAAACCGCGCACGCCTTGTTTGATGCCGATCGTAAAATCACGCGGCTGGTGCGGGAGCGAATACCAATCGCGATGGTCCGGTCGCCCGATCACGGTGAGCATGCGCGCGGCGTCCTCGACGGATGCCGTTATAGGACCGAGATGGGCGATGGTTCCAAATGGGCTCAGTGGATAAGCCGGCACGAGGCCAAACGTCGGCTTTATTCCGAATACGCCGGTAAAGCCGCAAGGAATGCGGATAGAACCGCCACCGTCGGTTCCAAGATGCAGGCAGCCCATCCGCGAGGCCGCGGCAACCGCTGCGCCTCCGCTCGAACCGCCCGAGGTCCGGCGTTCGTCCCACGGATTGCGGGTGATGCCAGTCAACGGCGACTCGCAGATCGCCTTCCATCCGAATTCGGGCGTCGTCGTCTTGCCGAGCAGCACGGCGCCTGCTTCTCGCAGGCGCGCGACCGCAGGCGCATCCTCGCTCCAATCCTGCGCAGGATCGATTGTCTGCGAACCACGCAGTGTCGGCCAGCCAGTGGTGAGAATGATGTCCTTGATGGTGGTGGGGACACCGTCGATATAGCTCAGCGGTTCTCCCTTGCGCCAACGCATCTCCGCCCCGTGCGCGGCATCCATGGCACGTTCATCGTCGACCAGGCAAAACGCGTTATAGCGGGAGTTCAATTTGTCGATCCGGTCGAGCGCTGCGCGCGTCGCTTCAACCGGAGAGGCTGCGCCAGTGCGGAAAAGGTGCACGAGCTCGCTTGCCGTCATCGATCTCAGATCATGCGCCACCGGCATCAGTATTGCTTCTCCAGATCGACGACGTTTTTGAGCGGGCGTCCGCGAGAAAAGGCTTCATAATTGGCGATAAAATGCGGAACGACATCCTCCGCCACCAACGGTCCGCAAACGTGTGGCGTGATGGTGACATGGGGATTGGACCAGAAAGGATGATCGGCCGGCAGCGGCTCGGTCGCGAACACATCCAACGTGGCATGGGCAACGACGTTTGCGTCAATGGCGCTCAGAAGGGCATGCTCATCGATGAGGGCGCCCCTGCCGATATTGATAAGGTGCATTCCGCGCCGACAGTGGGCGAAGATATCCGCCCCAAACAGACGCTCGGTCTTCTTTGTCAACGGCAATACCAGAACGAGCACGTCGCAGACGCCGACAAATCGCGGCAAGGCAGCCTCGCCGGTGAATAGCTCATCAACAACAGATGAAGGAGCCGGTGATCGGCGCCAGCCAAGCGTACGAGCGCCGCGCCTGCGCAGCGTATCGGCAACGACGGAGCCGATCTCGCCCAGACCAGCGATGCCAATGGTGAGATCTCTGATCGTGTCGATCTCAAAGAACTCCCAAATGCGTTGCTGTTGCTGCCTTCGCGCTCTATCAAACCGCAATGTTTTATCCAGAATGGCGCCGAGCACATATTCAGCCATGCGGGGCGCGATCAATCTGCCGTCGGTGCGAGTCAAAACGACATCGCGGCCGCAGGGCCATCTTTCGATGATCTCATCGACGCCTGCTCCGATTTTCTGTACCCACCGCAGGCTCGGCATCTGCTCCAGCATTTCCGGCGGGAAACCCCATCCATAAAGAACGGCAGTGCTCTCGAAATAGCGCGCCGCCTCCTCGGGAGTGCTCGCACAATAAATTGGGATATCGGGCAGCGCGCGAACAAGCAGGCGCTCGAATCGAGGAATATCTGAATGATAGATCGAATAAAGCAGGATCGGGCCCGGTGGTGTCATACCAGGACTTTGCGAGTGCTAGGAAAGGCCGATCCTGCGCACCACGGTGAGCAGGCGATCCGTGTCCCCAATGAGAAACTGTGCGAATTCCGGCCCGTCAAGATATGAGACCTGGCTGCCGGCGTGCGCGAAGGCCAAATACCAGGCGCAGGGCGTCCCGACGGGGGATCATGCCCCTCCTTGGCCGGACCGTTTCAAACGCACTGGAATAGAGCGCACGGCAGGCCCCGCGCGGAAGCGAAGCCGCGGCGAGATCGGCCGGAATGCTTGGAAGGAGGGCTCGACAGCCGCGACGTGCTGGCTATGAGCCGTTCTATTCGAGGTGACCTAGGCTCGACGCGGCTCTTCGGTTGCGTCGGGCCGGCGTGCTCAAACGGGCCGCCGAGCTTTGAACCTTAGCGACGTCGGCACACTGCACCCATCTCTCCGCCATTTGACTCCATGTGGCCCGGCTCGCCGGATCGCGGGTCAGCTTTGCCATTTGCTTGCATTCGGCTGCATGCTTTAGAAATTCCTCGGGCGGATACATCGAGAGTGCTCTCCATGGACTTCGTACCCCGATCCCCGCCTGCCAAGACTACAACGGCTTTTGAGAAATGCAAAACATGGCAGAACCGACGAACATAGCTGGAACGGGCGTGAGACCCTATGCCGCAGCGCACTAAAGCCATGGCCGATTTCAGCCTGTACGACCTGGAAAAGCGCATTGGGGAGCGAGCTCAGGCGAGCGCCGAGGTCTCCTATACGCGCCAGCTCCTGGACCGGGGGGTCGAACACTGTGCCAGAAAGCTCGGCGAGGAGGCGATTGAGACCGTGATCGCCGCCGGCAAAGAGGATCGCGAGCGGTTGATCGCGGAAGCCGCTGATCTCATTTACCATTTATTGGTGCTGCTCAAGGCGCGCGGCATCGCCCTTGCGGAGGTGGAGAAAGCGCTTGCCGGGCGGACTGGGCAAACGGGCCTCCAGGAAAAAATGTCGCGCAGTTGAGCAAGCTTATGGAGCAAAGAACGCACGACGGTCTCTCTCCCTACCACGTCTTCTCGCGGACGGAATGGGCGGGACGGCGCGCGGACACACCCATGACGCTCACCCAGGACGAGGTGAGCCGCCTGCGATCGCTGCACGATCGCCTCGACATCCGGGAGGTCGAGGACATCTACCTCCCGCTCTCCCGCTTACTCTCCATGTATGTGGCGGCGACCCAGCGCCTGTTCCGGGCCCAGCAGAGCTTCCTGGGCACTGAAGACAGCAAGATGCCCTACATCATCGGAATCGGCGGCTCGGTCGCGGTGGGCAAGTCGACGACAGCCCGTGTGTTGCAAGCCCTCTTGGCGCGCTGGCCGAACGTTCCCAAGGTTGATCTCGTCACCACCGACGGGTTCCTTTATCCCAATGCCGTTCTTGCGCGCGAAGGCCTCATGGAGAGGAAGGGCTTCCCTGAAAGCTATGATCTTCCGGCCTTGCTGCGGTTTCTTTACGACGTGAAGGCCGGCCGGCGGCCGACACGCGCGCCCGTCTACTCTCACCTGGTCTATGACGTCATTGCGAACCAGTGGGTGGAGATCGATCGTCCGGATATTCTCATCGTCGAGGGCCTCAACGTTCTGCAGACGGGGCATCCTCCCAAAGGCGGCAAGATGATCCCCTACGTCTCGGACTTCTTCGATTTCTCGGTCTATCTCGATGCAGACGAAAACGTGCTGCGCAATTGGTACGTGGACAGGTTTCTTACGCTCCGTGGCACGGCATTCAGCGATCCCAAGTCATTCTTCCATCGCTACGCGACGCTGAGCGACGAGGACGCGGTGGAGACAGCCACATCCATCTGGCGTCGGATCAATCTCCTCAATCTGCACGAGAACATTCTGCCAACCCGCCAGCGCGCTGACCTCATCTTGAAGAAAGCCGAAAGTCATCTGGTGGAGGAGGTCGCGCTGCGAAAGTTATAACCGGTTACGCCGCGAGCTCGGCTTGTTTGGAAACTCTCGCCAGAATCTCCATTAGCTGCCGCC
>CATPCO010000123.1 GCA_955652925.1 uncultured Xanthobacteraceae bacterium
GAAATCGTCGTAGGGTCCGGCCCCGATGTCTCGTCCGCGAGCGGAAACGATGCCGGCGGTCACGGTGCCGCCCAGGCCAAAGGGATTGCCAACCGCAACCACCCAGTCCCCGACGCGCGGGGCGTTATCGGCAAATTTCACGTAGGGAAAATTGTTCCCGTCCACTTTGATGAGCGCCAAATCGGTCCTCTCGTCCGTGCCGACCACCTTGGCGTCATAGGTTTTGCCGTCATCGGTTGTGACCTGAACGGATGTCGAATGGTCGACCACATGATAGTTCGTGACCGCATAGCCGTCCGCCGAGATGAAGAAACCGGAACCTTCGCCGGTTACCATTTGCGGCTTCTGGCCTTGGGTTTCAGCGGGCACACCGAATTGACGGAAGAATTTCTCCCACGGAGAGCCGGATGGAATCTGCGGGGATCGCTCACCGAGGCTCAGCGTCGGGGAAGCTTGCTTGAGCTTCACGCGAACCGACACCACGGCCGGTTTCACCTTGGCCACGAGATCCGCGAAGCTGGCGGGCTGTACGGGTTCGGCGGCTCGTGCCGGCTCGCCGAGGAAGGGAGCCTGCGACTGGACGGCGGTTCCGGCAGCAAGGACCGCAATGCCGAGCCCCGCCACGGAACCAAGCAGCGTCAAGCGCCGCGCCTTGAGGACCTTGCCCCAGGGCCGTGATGTATCGTTCTGATTCATGATTATCCTCTCCATGGATGGATGCTTGAGCGCCGTGTTAGCGCAAAATTGGCGAAGGCGAATTACGAGCGCGTGAACGCGGAATTAAATTGCTGAAAGAATCCGGAGCCTGCCGAAAGGGTAGCGGACCGTTCTGACGCTTAAGGCCCGCAAAGGCGAGCCATCACCGCTTGCGGATCCGAAACACCAGCACCTCGTCTTGCTTCTCGGTCGATTCAAGCGTGTCGCCGGTCTCGCGCGCCAGATTGGGAATATCGACAGTGGTGAGCGGGTCGGTGCACTCGGCCACCAGCACGTCGCCCGGCTCGAGCGCAGAGAGCGCACGGCGCGCCCGCAAAGCCGGGAGTGGACATTTCAGCCCACGCAAATTGATGATGTGCTCCCTCATCTGCTACACAATACACGATAACATGTGGACGGAACCCCCGCAGCGTATCAGCCGGCTCACTCCCCTCCACGAGGTGCTCGATCGCATCGAGGCGGAGGTGAAATCCGTCAGCCCCCGGAGCTTCGACGCCAAGGACGCGATCGGCCACATCCTTTCGGCCGATGTGCGTGTCGATCGTGCGTTGCCGCAGTCTCCGCTCGCCTTGCGCGACGGCTGGGCCGTGCGCGCCGATCTCACCACCGATGCCTCCTCGTATGCTCCCGCCCCGGTTTCGTCGGCGGTCTCCGTGGTCGTCGGCGAAGCGCTCCCCGCCTCCGCCGACGCGGTCGCACCTTATGACGCGCTCACGGTGCGCGCCGGCGAACCGCATGTTCTGGCGCCGGTCGCCCCCGGCGAAGGCGTGCTGGAGCAAGGCGCTGACCTGGCGGAAGGCAAGGCCCTCCTGCGGGCCGGACAACGGCTCGATCGGTTGCGCCTCGCGCTGCTCAACGCCTGCGGCATCAGCCGCGTGCAGGCGCGTGAGCCGCGCCTCGTTGTGTGCACGGCAAACCCGGGCGATCCCGTCATCAATGCGACAGTCGCCTACATCAGCGATTGCGTCCGGGCAGAAGGCGCAGTTCTGATCAAGGACCGGCGCACGCCGGGGCTCACGCTCACTTTGACGCGGACCGACGCCGACGCGGTCATTGTGGTCGGCGGCACCGGCACGGGCAGGAACGACATTGCGGTGGCCACACTTGCGCATTTCGGCAGAGTGGTAGTGCACGGCATCGCCCTGCTTCCCGCCGAGACTACCGCGTTCGGAATGGTCGTCGGGCGTCCGGTGCTGATGCTGCCGGGGCGCATCGATGGCGCGCTCGCCGCCTGGCACGTGCTCGGCAAATCCATCCTGGGTTTTCTCAACGAGAACGACGAGCCGGAGCCTCTTCGCCCGGCCAAGCTCACGCACAAAGTGTCATCCCCCGTGGGTATTGCCGATCTCATCGCGGTGCGGTGCGACGGCGATTACGCAACCCCCTTGGCCGCAGGCTATATTGCGCTCTCATCCCTTGCGCGCGCCAATGGCTGGATTCTGGTCCCGCCCGAAAACGAAGGTTATCCGGCACACAGCGAGGTGATGGTAAGGCCCTGGCCATGAGTAAGGCGCTTTCGCCGCCGGCCGATGATCTCCTCGCAGGTGTCCGGCGCGCGGCGCGGCAAGAACAGTTTCTCGCCGTCGCTTCCCCCGATGATGCGCTCGCCCGCTTCATGGGTGAGATCGAGCTTGCGCCGCTTGGCGCTGAAACCGTGCCGCTTTCGGCGGCGCTCGGCCGCGTGCTCGCGCAGGATGTGACCGCGCCCGTCGACGTGCCGCCATTCGATCGCGCAACCGTCGACGGCTTTGCCGGTCGCTCAGCCGACACCCGTGGCGCGAGCGATATCGCGCCGCGACGCCTTCGCCTCAACGGCGAGGTCATCATGTGCGGGCACGCTCCCGTCTTCGACGTCCAACCGGGCTGGGCGACCACCATCGCGACCGGGGGCATGATTCCGCGCGGCGCCGACGCGGTCATCATGATCGAGCAGACCGATCTCATTGACGAAGATCCGTCCATTGACGTGCGCCGCGCCGCGGCGCTTGGCCAGTTCATTTCCTATACCGGCTCCGACATCGCGCGCGGAGAGGTGATCCTGCGGCGCAACACGTCCATCTCCTCGCGTGAGATCGGCATGCTTGCGGCCTGCGGCGTCGGCCGTGTCGAAGTCTTCCGCAAGCCGAAGGTGGCGGTGCTCTCGACCGGCGACGAGCTCGTCACACCCGGAAGGACGCTCGCGCCGGGACGCGTCTATGACAGCAACGGCGCCATCATCGCGGCCGCCGTTGCGGAGGCAGGCGGCGAGCCGGTCTCCTTCGGCGCTTTTCCCGATGAGGAGGCTGCCCTCGCAGCCGCGCTGCGCCAGGCTGTCGACGCCTGCGATCTGATCGTCCTCTCCGGTGGGACATCGAAGGGTGCCGGCGATCTTTCCTACCGTGTGGTTGCAAAGCTCGGCCGCGTGGTCGTGCATGGCGTCGCACTCAAGCCGGGCAAGCCGCTCTGCCTCGCGCTGATCGAGGGCAAGCCGCTTGCCGTCCTGCCGGGTTTTCCGACCTCGGCGATCTTTACCTTCCATAGCTTCATCGCTCCGATCATTCGCGCGCGGGCGGGGCTTGCGAATGAGCCCGCCCGCACCGTCGAGGCCACTGTGCCCGTGCGCATCGCGTCCGAGCTCGGCCGCAAGGAATTCGTGCTAGTGAGCCTCATCGAGACGGAAGCGGGCCCGGTCGCATTTCCGACTGCAAAGGGCTCGGGCGCCGTCACCAGCTTCTCCCAGGCCGACGGCTTTCTCGAGATCGATGCGCTCGCAGGCACGCTCGATGCCGGCTCACGCGCCCGCGTCACCCTCATCCGCTCATCCGCCACCCGCGCCGACCTCGTGATCATGGGCAGCCACGATGTCGCCCTTGACGTCGTGCTCGGCGCGCTCGCCGAGCAGGGCTTTGTGGTGCGCAATGTCGCGATCGGAAGCCTTGGCGGCGTCGCGGCACTCGAACGGGAAGAATGCGATCTCGCGCCGGTTCATCTCGTCGATCCCAGCACCGGCCGCTACAACGAGCATCTGCTGCAACGGGGTCTTGCGCTCATAAAGGGCTGGCGCCGCATACAGGGTTTTGTTTTCCGCCCGGAGGATGAACGTTTCGCCGGCGTCACCGCCGACGCCGCGCTCACAACAGCGCTTGCCGATGCAAATTGTCTGATGGTCAATCGCAACGCGGGCTCCGGCACGCGTGTGCTCATCGATCGCCTGCTTGCGGGGGTCCAGCCGCCGGGCTACGGCAACCAGCCGCGTTCCCACAATGCCGTTGCCGCGGCGATCGCCCAGGGCCGCGCGGACTGGGGAATAGCAATCGAGCCGGTGGCCAAGCTTTATGACCTGAGCTTTGCACCGATCGCGCCCGAGGAATACGACTTTCTGCTGCGCGAGAGCGCGCGCGCTCGGCCGGCGGTGGCGGCCTTTCTCAGCGCGTTGCAGGATGAGAGCCTGCGCGAGAAAATCCGCGCCCTCGGCATGCACCTCGCCGAGGAGTGACCGATGCCGGGCTCGGCACGCGACGCGCATGCGCCGGCTTTCCACTTCATATGCCGGGTCGCGGTCACTGGACTGGCAGCCGTCCTCGTCTTGTGTTCCACTCTCATGCCCGACACCGCCCGCGCGCAGCTGCGCGGCCATGGCGGGCCGGTGCGGGCGCTCGCGGTTTCGCCCGACGGCAGCGCGGCGATCTCCGGCAGTTTCGACACCTCGATCATTCGCTGGTCGCTCGCAAGAAACGCGGCCGAGCAGGTGCTGCGCTTTCATGACAGCGCGGTCAATGCCGTTCTCCTGCTCAACGACGGCGGC
>CATPCO010000124.1 GCA_955652925.1 uncultured Xanthobacteraceae bacterium
ATAGGCGACCGAGACCGCGATCAGAATCCAGCCGACCAGTTTCTGTCTGCTCATGCAGCGTGGACTAGTGGAGCGTTTCCACAAATCGAATCCTATGCGGTGTCATTCCCCGGGACCGAGCGCAGCGAGGGAGCCGGGGAACCCAGTAACCACAGCCATTCCCATACTTACAGCTGTGCTTACTGGATTCCGGGTTCGCCGCTTCGCGGCGCCCCGGAATGACGGCGTCGGATAATTTTCAAGCAATTACTCCATTACCGGGTGTCCCGCTCCAGGTAATCGGCAACGCTCGCGAGATCCTTGTCTCCGCGTCCCGACAGATTGAGCACCATCAAGTGATCCTTCGGCTTTTGCGGAGCAAGCTCGATCACCCGCGCGAGCGCATGCGCGGGCTCGAGCGCCGGGATGATGCCTTCCAGCCGGGAGCAGAGCTCGAAGGCCGCGACTGCCTCGTCATCGGTCGCCGAGAGAAATTTCACCCGTCCGATATCGCTGAGCCAGGCATGCTCCGGACCGATGCCGGGATAGTCGAGTCCGGCGGAGATCGAGTGCGCCTCCTTGATCTGGCCGTCGTCGTCCATGAGGAGATAGGTGCGATTGCCGTGCAGGACGCCGGGGCGCCCGCCTGCGATGGATGCAGCGTGCAGCCCGCTTGCGAGGCCGTGGCCCGCCGCCTCCACGCCGTAGATCTCGATCTCCACATCGTCGAGAAACGGATGGAACAGTCCCATGGCATTCGAGCCGCCGCCGATACACGCGATCAGCGAGTTGGGCAGCCGGCCTTCGACTTCGATCATCTGCTCGCGCGTCTCACGGCCAATAATGGATTGGAAGTCGCGCACCATCATGGGATAGGGATGCGGCCCCGCGACCGTCCCGATACAATAGAACGTGTCGGCCACATTGGTCACCCAATCCCGCAGCGCCTCGTTCATGGCGTCCTTGAGCGTCTGGGATCCGGAAGTCACCGGCCGCACCTCGGCGCCGAGCGCTTGCATCCGCTGCACGTTCGGCTTTTGCCGCTCGACGTCGACCACGCCCATATAGACGATGCAGGAGAGCCCGAATTTCGCGCACAGCGTCGCGGTGGCAACGCCGTGCATGCCTGCGCCGGTTTCGGCAATGACGCGTTGCTTGCCCATGCGGCGCGCCAGCAGGATCTGCCCGAGCACATTGTTGACCTTGTGCGCGCCGGTGTGGTTGAGGTCCTCGCGCTTGAAATAGATCTTTGCGCCGCGAAGATGCTCGCTAAGGCGTTGCGCGAAATAAAGCGGCGAGGGCCGGCCGATATAATGCTTGAGGTGAAGCTCCATCTCGCGTCCAAAGGCGGGGTCGTTTTGCGCCTGCGCGTAATGAGCTTCGAGCTCGAGGATGAGCGGCATCAAGGTCTCGGCGACGAACCGCCCGCCGTAGAGGCCAAAATGGCCGCGCTCGTCGGGGCCCGTTCGGAACGAATTGAGCTTGGCCGGGATGCTCATGCGCTGCTCATCGCGTTGACCCCCACCCTACCCTCCCCCGCAAGCGGGGGAGGGTAGGGTGGGGGTTGCTGCCGCGCGCGCCGCCCGGATGAAGGCGCGGATCTTGTCCGGGTCTTTCTCGCCCGGGGCGCGCTCGATGCCGGAGGAGACATCGACACCGGCGGCGCGGGTGATGCGCAAGGCCTCGCTGACGTTATCCGCGTCAAGGCCGCCCGAGAGCATGAACGGCAGGTCGGTATCGACACGCTCGAGCAGCCGCCAATCGAAGCGCTTGCCCAGTCCGCCCGGCCGCGTGGCCGCGCGCGGCGGGCGCGCATCAAAGACGAGACGGTCCGCCGACGCCGCGTAGCCGGCAATGGCAGAGAGATCACCGCGCTCGGCAATGGGCAGCGCTTTCATGACCGGTAACCGGAAACGCTCGCGCACCGTGCGCACCCGCGCCGGCGTTTCCGCTCCGTGCAGCTGCAGGAGGTCGGGTTCGAGGGCTTCGACGATGGCAGCAAGCTCCTGATCGCTCGCATCGACGCAGAGCGCGACCTTCAGCGCCCTCCCGCGCACGCATCCGCCGAGCGCGCGGGCGGCCTCCAGTCCGAGATGACGCGGCGAGGGCGGGAAGAAGACGAAGCCGACCATGTCGGCACCGCATTCGATCGCCACGTCGAGTGTCTCCGGTGATTTGAGACCACAGATTTTCACAAGCAGATTCATGTAACTGCCGATCCAGGCACCGCGTCACGCTGCGGAGGGCGGAATGCGCAGCGCGGTGGCGTAGCGGGCAGGTCCCGGCTGCACCATCGGCGTCCCCGTGCGCTCCTTGAGCTCTTCGAGCTCGGCATGCAGCGCGCGCGCCTGTCCTTGGGCGAACCGTGCGTCGCGCCGCCATCTGCTTTGCCGCATCCAGGCGGCAACGCCGCCGATGACGACGCCGGCCAAGAGCGCAGCGAGCAGCAAGGCGAATAGCGGGACGGCAAGCGCGAAAGCGGGATGCGATGCATCAAACGGATCGAACGACACAATCACGCTTTGTCGATTGGCCACGGCGAACGCGACGAGCAAGACCGCGAGCGGCACCAGGATGAGCGCCGTGATCAGTTTACGCAGCATCAGGCTTGCTCACGCGGCCGGAGCGCCCCGGTTGAGACGCTCGCGCATTTCCTTGCCGGTCTTGAAGAACGGCACGGATTTCCTGTCGACGGAGACGTGCGCGCCGGTGCGCGGATTGCGCCCGGTGCGAGCGGGACGGTGCTTGACCGAGAACGCGCCGAAGCCGCGCAACTCGACGCGGTCGCCACCCGCCATGGCGGCGGTGATCTCGCCGAGAATGGCGTTGACGATATTCTCCACGTCGCGCTGGTAGAGATGCGGATTTTGCGACGAGATGCGCTGGACCAGCTCGGATTTGATCATCGGCGTGCCACAACCTTCGCCGCACCCCATACCACAAAGCGCACTATTAATTCGCAGCGAGAGGGTGCCAAAGCGCCAACAGCCCGTCAAGGTTGAGTCGCTCGACCGCCTGCACCGTGCCCCAATCCTCGATGCGGCGCGCGAACAAGCGCAGGCCGATGGCGTCGAGCGTGACAACCGCCGCCGTGTGCAGGAACGGCAAGTCGCTCAGCCGATCGCGCAACCGGTAGTCTCGCACCGGCGTGCTCGGATCGATCTTCTTCTCCTTCGACAGCCATTCGAGTGCGGTGCGCTCGTCGCCAAGCTCGTCCACCAGCTTGAGCGAGACGCCCTGGCGTCCGGTGAAGACGCGCCCGTCCGCGACGCGCTCGAGGTCCGCATCGTCCAGGTTCCGTCTCGTCTTCACCAAGTTGCGAAACCAGGCATACGAGTCCGAAACAACGGCTGCGATGGCTGCGCGTGCCTCGGGCGAGGTCGGCTCGAAACCGTTCGGCGCGGCCTTGAGCGGGCTCGATTTGATCTCTTCGACCTTGATGCCGAGCTTTTCCAGGAGCTCGCCGACATTGGGATACTGGAAGATCACCCCGATCGAGCCCACCAGCGAGGTCTCCTGGGCGACAATGTGATCGCCGGCAATTGCGGTGATATAACCGCCGGAAGCGGCAAGGCCGTCGACCACGACCACGACCGGCTTGTGCTCCCGCAGACGCATGAGCGAATCGTAGAGCTGTTCCGATCCGGAGGTGGTGCCGCCGGGGGTGTTGAGGTGCACGATCACGGCCGGCGCGTGCGACTTCTCGAGCCGCGCCAACGCCTCCACGCGATCCTGATCGGTTCGAATGAGACCGGCGATGGAGACGCGCGCGATCGCCGGTGTCCCCGCCCCTGCCAGGAAACCGGTCCCCGGGAGGTGCAAGGCAGCCGCGATCGCAACCAGCGCGGCGATTGCGATCGCGACCGCGAGCACACGCCAGAAGGTCAGTTTGCGCCGCATCCGGCGGCGGTCGACGATGGTGTCGGCATCAAGCGACATGATCGTTATTCTTCCTTCTCGTCAGGCTTGTCGGTTACGCGCTTGAGCGCGGTGCCCAGGATGTCGCCAAGGGTCGCCCCGGAATCGGTCGAGCCATACTGGGCGATCGCCTCTTTCTCTTCTGCCACTTCGAGCGCCTTGATCGAGACCTGGACCTTTTGGGTGCGGCGATCGATCTGGATCACCCGCGCATCGACCTTCTGGCCGACGGCAAAGCGCTCGGGCCGCTGCTCGCCGCGATCGCGCGCGAGCTCCGAGCGCTTGATGAAGGTGGTGAGATCGCTGCCGACGATCTTGACGTCGAGGCCGCTCTCCTTCACCTCGGTGACCTCGCAGGTCACCACCGAGCCTTTCTTGATGTCGCCCGCGGTCTCCATGGGATCGCCTTCGAGCTGCTTGACCCCGAGCGAAATGCGCTCCTTCTCGACGTCGACATCGAGCACCTTGGCCTGGACCTTGTCGCCTTTCTTGTAATCGTCGATCACCTGCTCGCCCGGCCGTTTCCAGTCGAGGTCCGAGAGGTGCACCATCCCGTCCACGTCGCCGTCGAGCCCGAGGAACAGCCCGAACTCGGTCTTGTTCTTGACTTCGCCTTCGACGATCGAGCCCGGGGGATATTTCTCCACGAAGGCTTCCCATGGATTTTGCATGGTCTGCTTGAGGCCGAGCGAGATGCGGCGCTTGACCGGATCGACTTCAAGCACCTGCACTTCGACCTCCTGGGAGGTCGAGACGATCTTGCCGGGATGCACGTTCTTCTTGGTCCACGACATCTCCGAGACATGGATGAGCCCCTCGATGCCGGGCTCGAGCTCGACGAAGGCGCCGTAATCCGTGATGTTGGTGACGCGTCCGGTATAGCGCGTGCCAACGGGATATTTGGCCTCGATGTCGTGCCAGGGATCGTCCTGGAGCTGCTTCATGCCGAGCGAGATGCGGTGCGTCTCGTGATTGATCTTGATGATCTTCACTTTGACCTGCTGGCCGATATTGAGCACCTCGGTCGGATGATTGACCCGCCGCCAGGCAATATCGGTGACATGCAGGAGGCCGTCGATGCCGCCGAGATCCACGAACGCGCCATAGTCGGTGATGTTCTTCACCACGCCATCGATGACCTGGCCTTCTTCGAGGTTCTGCACCAGCTCCTGGCGCTGCTCGGCGCGGGTCTCTTCCAGCACCGTGCGGCGCGAGACGACGATATTGCCGCGCCGGCGATCCATCTTGAGGATCTGAAACGGCTGCGGCTGGTTCATCAGCGGGGAGACATCGCGGATCGGCCGGATGTCCACCTGGCTGCGCGGGAGAAACGCCACCGCGCCGTCGAGGTCGACGGTAAAGCCGCCCTTGACCTGATTGAAAATGACGCCGTGCACCTTCTCGCCGCTGGTGAACGCCTTTTCGAGCTTGCCCCAGCTCTCCTCGCGGCGCGCCTTGTCGCGCGACAGCACCGCCTCGCCGAGCGCATTCTCCACCCGCTCGAGATAGACCTCGACGGTGTCGCCGATCTTGATCTCCGGCTGCCGGCCCGGGCCTGCGAATTCGCGCAGCGCAACGCGCCCTTCGGTCTTGGCACCGACGTCGATCACCGCAAGATCCTTCTCGATCCCCACCACGATGCCTTTCACCACCGATCCTTCCTGGGGGGAGCCTTGGTCGAAGGACTCTTCAAGCATCTTTTCGAAATCTTCGCGCGTGGGCGTGGCGGCGGTGGACGAAGCGGAACTGGTGGCGATGGCCATGAATACTCCTGGAATCGAGCGGCAGTCTGCCGGCTAATCTCGGTTGCATCTGCGGGTTAAGATCGCGCGGAACCTCGGCCGGACCGTGGCAACTCGCGCGGTCCGGGCGACGGCCCAGCAATGGAACGATGATCCGGTGCGCCCCGAAACGAGGCCGCGCAGCAGGCTTATCCTCCGGAGACGAAAGCGCGGTCAGCCGCGCTTCCGGCCTGCTCGGACGGCTTCGACGATGTCGACAGCGGCCCGGAATGCGGCGTCTATATCCAAATGCGTCGTGTCGAGCAAGTGCGCGTCGGGCGCGGGGCGAAGCGGCGCGATCGCGCGGGCGCTGTCGCGCTCGTCGCGGGCGCGGATGTCTTCCATGATCTCGCCCAGATTGACGGCTTCGCCCGCGCTTGCCAATTCCGCGGCACGCCGGCGCGCGCGCGCCTGCGGCGTGGCGGTGACGAAGATTTTCACCTCGGCCTGCGGAAAGATCACGCTACCGATGTCGCGGCCGTCGAGAACGGCGCCCGGGCCGCCGCGGCCGAAATCGCGCTGGAACGCAAGCACCGCCGCGCGCAGTTGTGGAATGGCCGCCACGTGGGAAGCAGCCTCGCCGACGCCATGACGCTTGAGCGCTGCCTCGTCGAATTTTGCCGGGTCGAGCGCTTTGGCGATGGCGACCGCCGCCTCCACATCGTCGAGGCGGAGAGCGCGCTCGAGCATCGCCTTGGCCACCGCGCGATAGATGAGACCGGTGTCGAGATGGCGCAGGGCGTAATGCGCGGCAAGCTTCTTGGCGAGCGTGCCCTTGACGGAGGCTGCCGGCCCGTCGATGGCGTTGATCATTGCGGCGCGGATGAGATGAGCGAGCCGCAAACCCCGTACGGGAAGCACATTGCGGTCGCGAAGCTTGTAGGGGCGGGTTTTAAACCCGCCCTTGTGCCACAGGCTCGTTGCGAGAGAATTGCCGTTATCAGCTGCTGAATCAAAGTTCGTACGGCTAAGCTCGGATCAACCTCACACACCGTGAATGC
>CATPCO010000125.1 GCA_955652925.1 uncultured Xanthobacteraceae bacterium
CTCTCGACCACGCAGATCTACACCGCCGTCGATACCGATCAGCTCCTGCGGGCTTACCGTAGCGCACATCCCCGCGCGTGAAGCGCCCACCCGTCGCTCCCCGCAAGCAGGTCGCAAGCAGGGGAAGCGTTAGAGTGGGGAAGATTAATTCAATTCGCTTGCAGAGCAGCATTTGTCCCGCCATCGTCGCGCGCGAGCAGCGCGGATGGGAGGGCAGCATGAGTCACGTCGTGCACGCGGTCCAACATGAGGCCGAGCATCGCTTGGAGCACGAGCACGCTGATGGTGGGGGACATGCGACGAAAGTATCCGATCGGAACAAGAAAATAGCCCTCCTGATCGCGGTCATTGCGCTGTTTCTCTCGCTGTCGGAGACGCTCGGCAAAAGCGCGCAAACGGCCGGAATCGAGCTCAATATCAAGGCATCGGATACCTGGAACTTCTTCCAGGCCAAGACTGTGCGTCAGACCACGCTGCGCACAGCGGCGGAGGCCTTGCGCATCGAGCTGACCGGGCAAACCGATGAAGCCTTGAAATCTGTGATGAGCAAGCAGATCGACGGCTGGAATGCGACGGTCAAGCGCTATGAGTCCGACCCCGAGCAAAAGGACGGACGCAAGGAACTCAAAGCTCAGGCCGAACAATACGAGCGCGACCGCGACGTCGCCATGTCGCGTTATCACAACTACGAGTTCGGATCGGCCGCGTATCAGATCGGCATCGTGCTCGCTTCGGCCGCCGTGATCACCGGAATGATCGGACTTGCGTACGGCGCGGCAGGCCTCGGCGTCATCGGCCTCATCTTTACCGGCATAGGTCTGTTTGCGCCAAATGCCCCGCATGACGCGATGCACTGGTTCGGACATTTGTTCCAGGCCGCCGGCGCCCACTGAAGACCGCTGATGGGGCACCAACGCGGGCTTCCTTTCCGGACCGGCGCAACGTAGTATTGATCAGGGAATCTCCGGCGGGAGGGGCATCGCATCGGAGCGCGGTGCCATGCCTTTGTTCAGGTATTTCGTAACGGTCGGCGCCCTTCTCACGCTTGGCTTGTTTGCGCTGAGTGCCTATCTCGAACCAACGTCAAGCGATTCGGCTGCGCGCGTTTCCGTTTCGCCGACAACGACCTCCCTTGTTTACGCCGGGACGGCTCATAAAGCGAAATAGCGCTCACATATTTATTGCCCGTTTGTCGACCGCAAGCGCCGCCTCCCGGACGGCCTCGCTCAGGGTGGGGTGCGGGTGGCAGGTGCGCGCGATATCCTCGGCCGCAGCCCCAAATTCCATGGCCACCGCGGCCTCTGCGATCATGTTGCCGGCGTCGGCGCCGACAATGTGCACTCCGAGCACCCGATCCGATCCGGCGTCGGCCAAAATCTTGACCATGCCTTCGGTCTCGAGATTTATCTTGGCGCGCCCGTTGGCGGTGAACGGAAATTTGCCGGCACGGTAATCGATTCCGCTCTGTTTGAGTTCCTCTTCACTTTTGCCGACCGAGGCGATTTCGGGAAAGGTATAGACCACGTTGGGGATCACGTCGTAGTTCACGTGGCCGGCCTGGCCCGCCAAAATCTCTGCAACCGCGACCCCCTCGTCCTCCGCCTTATGCGCGAGCATCGGTCCCGCAATGACGTCTCCGATCGCGTAAATGCCGGCGACGTTGGTCGCAAAGTACTGATCGACGAGCACGCGTCCTTTGTTATCTTGCTTGACGCCGAGAGTTTCGAGCCCGAGCGCCGCGGTATAGGGAACGCGGCCTACCGCCACGAGCACCACGTCGGCTTCGACCGTCTCAGCGCCGCCACCATCCGAGGAGCGAGCAATCTTTACTTTGAGCGGCTGACTCGATGGGTCGATGGCGGTCACTTTCGTGGACAACCTGAACGTCATCCCCTGTTTTTCGAGAATACGCTGAACCTGCCGGCAGACCTCGTTGTCCATGCCCGGAAGAATGCGATCGAGGAACTCGACCGCGACAACGTCAGAACCAAGGCGACGCCAAACCGAGCCCAGCTCGAGACCGATCACGCCCGCGCCGATGACGAGTAGCCGCTTGGGTACCGTGCTAAGCACAAGCGCGCCGGTCGAGGATACGATGCGTTTTTCATCGATCTCAATGCCGGGGAGCCGCGCCACATCCGACCCGGTGGCGATGACAATCGCCTTCGCTTCAAGTGTTTCGCTCTTGCGACCCGCCGAGGTCACCTCGACTTTTCCGCCCGCGGCAATGCGGCCAGTGCCTTGAAAGGTGTCGATTTTGTTTTTCTTGAACAGGAAGGCTACGCCTTTGACGTTTCCCGCCACGCCCTCGTCCTTGAATTTCATCATCCCGGGGAGATCGAGCTTGGGGTTGCCGACCTTGATGCCCATCCTGTCGAACAGGTGTCCCGCTTCATCGTAGAGATGGGATGCATGCAGGAGCGCTTTCGAGGGAATGCAGCCGATATTGAGGCAGGTACCCCCGAAGGTCTTGTCCTTCTCGACCACCGCGACCTTCATACCGAGCTGCGCGGCGCGGATGGCGCAGAAATATCCTCCGGGACCGGAGCCGATCACAATAAGATCATAAGCCATGGAGTCCTCGTGATGAGGATGAGACGACGCTATCGCTTACGGGGTCTATCACAAATCCAGGACGAATCTCGCCGGATCCTCCAACGTCTCCTTCACCCGCACGAGAAAGAGAACAGCCTCGCGCCCGTCCACGATGCGATGATCGTAGCTCAGAGCAAGATACATCATCGGACGGGCCTCGATCTTGCCGGCAACCACGACTGGACGTTCCTCGATCTTGTGCATTCCGAGGATGCCGGACTGCGGCGCGTTGAGGATCGGGGTCGACATCAAAGAGCCGTAGACGCCGCCATTGCTGATGGTAAAAGTGCCGCCCTGCATCTCCTCGATTTTGAGCGTGCCCTCGCGCGCGCGCCGGCCAAATCCGGCGATCTCCGCCTCGATCTGCGCAAGCGATTTCTGATCGCAATCGCGCAGCACGGGAACAACCAGTCCTCGCTCGGTCCCGACCGCGACACCGATGTGATAATAATTCTTGTAAACAATATCGGTCGCGTCGATCTCGGCATTGACGGCGGGAATGTCCTTGAGCGCTTGCACGCAGGCGCGCACGAAAAATCCCATGAAGCCGAGTTTGACGCCGTGTTTCTTCTCGAACAGCTCCTTGTACTGGTTGCGCAGCTTCATCACCTCACTCATGTCGACCTCATTGAAGGTCGTGAGCATGGCAGCGGTGTTCTGCGCCTCCTTCAACCGCCGCGCGATCGTCTGTCGAAGCCGCGTCATCTTCACGCGCTCTTCGCGCGCGTCGTCGTCGGGGGGCGCCGGTGCGCGCAGCGCAACGCTGGCCGCCGATTGAGAAACCGGTATCGGGGTCGCGGCGGCCCGCTCGATCGCCGCGAGCATGTCAGCCTTGGTGACGCGGCCGTCCTTTCCGGAACCTTCCACCATGGCTGGGTCGACGCCCGTCTCGGCTGCCATTTTTCGCACCGAGGGCGAAAGCGCCAAGGCCTCCGCGGCTCCAGCAGTCACTGATTGCTTCGGCTGCTGCCGCGGCTCCTCGTGCGGAGCTACTTTTTGTTCGGCGCCGCGCGCGCTCGCGGGTGCAGTCGCGCCGGCTGACGGCGCGCCTTCCTTGATCTGACCGAGCAGGGCTCCGACGGCGACCGTCTCGCCGTCCTTGGCCGCGATATCCGCAAGCACGCCCGCGGCCGGAGCCGGCACCTCGATGGTGACTTTGTCGGTTTCAAGCTCGACCAAGGGCTCATCTACGGCGACGGCATCGCCGGGGTGCTTGAACCACTTGCCGATCGTGGCCTCGGTCACCGATTCGCCGAGGGTGGGGACACGAATCTCAACCATGCCGGCGCTCCTTTGCAGTCACGCAGCAAGACCATGAACGCCCTAAAGGGGCGAGCACAGCCTCGTGCCGTTATCCCAGAGCTTCGTCCAACAGCGCCTTGAGCTGCTTGAGATGTTGTGACATTTGCCCGGTCGCCGTCGCGGCAGAGGCTGGACGGCCGGCATAGGCGGGCCGCTCGCTCTGCGCTCCAATCTGCCGGAACACCCATTCCAGGCAGGGCTCGATGAAGGAATACGCGCCCATATTGCGCGGCTCCTCCTGGCACCACATGAATTGTGCCTTCGGAAAGCGGGCAAGCTCCTGCACCAGCGCCTTCAGCGGCACCGGGTAGAGCTGCTCCAGGCGCAGGAGATAGATGTCGTCGATCCCGCGCTTTTCCCGCTCCTCGTGAAGATCATAATAGATCTTGCCCGAGCACATCACCACGCGCCGGATCTTGTCGTCGGGCACGAGCTTGATCTTTTCGCCGGAAAGCACCTGTGCGTCGTCCCAGAGCAGGCGATGAAAGGTGGTGTCTGGTCCCAACTCATCGAGCCGTGATACCGCACGCTTGTGGCGCAGCAGCGATTTCGGCGTCATCAGGATGAGCGGCTTGCGGATGTTACGCTTCAACTGCCGGCGCAGGATGTGGAAATAGTTGGCCGGCGTGGTGCAATTCGCGATCTGCATATTGTCCTCGGCGCACATTTGCAGGAAGCGCTCGAGGCGCGCGGAGGAATGCTCCGGACCCTGCCCTTCATAGCCGTGCGGCAGCAGGCAGACGAGGCCGGACATGCGCAGCCATTTGCGCTCGCCGGAGGAGACGAACTGATCGAAAACGACTTGGGCGCCGTTGGCGAAATCGCCGAACTGCGCTTCCCATAAAGTGAGCGCGTTGGGCTCGGCGAGGGAGTAGCCGTATTCGAAGCCGACCACCGCCTCTTCCGAGAGCATCGAGTTGATCACCTCGAAGCGCGCCTGGCCTTCGCCGAGGTGATTGAACGGGATGTAGCGGTCCTCATTCTCCTGGTCGACGAGAACTGAATGCCGCTGGGAAAACGTGCCGCGCTCGGTATCCTGTCCGGACAGCCGCACGGGATGGCCTTCTCGCAGAAGTGAGCAGAATGCCAGCGCCTCGGCCGTTGACCAATCGATGTCCCGGCCGGTCGCAATCGCCTTATTGCGATTTTCAAGAAACCGCTGGATGGTGCGATGGACACGAAACCCTTGCGGTACTGCGGTGATTTTTTTGCCGATGTCTCTGAGCGATTCGAGCGCGAACCCGGTCCGGCCGCGGCGCGGATCATCGTAATCGCGCGCCGCCTGGATATCGGCCCAGCGGCCATCGAGCCAGTCGGCGCTGTTGGGTTTGTAGCCCTGGCTCGCTTCAAGCTCGATATCGAGCTTGGCGCGCCATTCGGCTTGCATTTTCTCCACTTCCTCCTGGGATACAACGTTCTCAGCCACGAGCTTCTTGGCATAGATCTCCCGGGTCGAAGGGTGATTGCGAATGGCTTTGTACATCAACGGCTGCGTGAAGGCGGGCTCATCGCCCTCATTGTGCCCGTAGCGCCGGTAGCAGAACATGTCGATCACGACAGGACACTGGAAGCGTTGCCGGAACTCGGTGGCGACCTTGGCCGCGAAAACCACCGCCTCGGGATCGTCTCCGTTGGCATGGAAGATCGGCGCCTCGATCATCTTGGCGACGTCGGAGGGATAAGGCGAGGATCGCGAATAGCGCGGATAGGTCGTAAACCCGATCTGATTGTTGATGATGAAATGGACGGAGCCGCCGGTCCGGTGGCCGCGCAATCCGGAGAGGCCGAAACATTCGGCAATGACGCCTTGCCCCGCAAATGCCGCGTCGCCGGAAATGAGCAGAGGCATCACCATGGTGCGGTCTTCGCGGGTAGCGCCATATTGATCCTGCTTGGCGCGCACCTTTCCGAGCACCACGGGATTGACGATTTCGAGATGGGACGGATTGGCAGTGAGCGAGAGGTGCACGTGGTTGCCGTCGAACCCGCGGTCGGACGACGCGCCGAGGTGATATTTCACATCGCCTGAACCTTCCACTTCATTGGGGGTCGACGAGCCGCCCTTGAATTCGTGGAAGATCGCGCGATGCGGCTTGGCCATGACCTGGGCAAGCACGTTGAGACGCCCGCGATGCGCCATACCGATGATGATTTCCTTCACGCCGAGCGCGCCACCGCGCTTGATGATCTGCTCGAGCGCTGGAATCATGGATTCCCCGCCATCGAGGCCGAACCGTTTGGTGCCGGTAAATTTCAGATCACAGAATTTCTCGAATCCTTCCGCTTCGATCAGCTTGTTAAGGATGGCTCGCTTGCCCTCGCGGGTGAACGTGATCTCCTTGTCTGGTCCCTCGATGCGCTCCTGCATCCAGCTTTTCTGTGCCGGATCGGAGATGTGCATGAACTCCACGCCCAAAGTCTGGCAATAGGTACGCTGTACGATTGCCAGGATTTCGCGCAGAGTTCCGAACTCGAGCCCGAGGACCCGATCGAGAAAGATCTTTCGATCGAGGTCAGCATCCGTGAATCCGTACGAACGCAGATCGAGGTCCGCCTCGTCTCTCTGCGGTTCGAGGCCGAGCGGGTCGAGATTGGCATGGAAATGACCGCGCGCCCGATAGGCGCGAATGAGCATCAATGCACGGATCGAATCGCGCGTCGCCTGCTGGACTTCGGCGCCGGAGAGCTCGACACCCCCAGCCTGCGCGCGGGCCGAAATCTTTGCGCCGGCAACCTTCTCGGCATCTTCCCACTCGCCGGTCAGTGCCGAAGAAAGCTCGTCGCGCGCCATACGTGGCCAGTCCGGACGCTGCCATGAGGGCGCATGGGCGGCTCGCTCCACGGCCGCGCGATCTTCCTTGAGAGCCTGGAAGAATTCCTGCCACTCCCGGTCGAGCGAGCCGGGATTCTCCTCGAAGCGCGAATACAAGTGCTCGATATAGTCGGCATTGCCACCATAGAGAAACGAGCTCCGAGCCAAGGCGGCGTTGGCATCCTGACGGGTCATGCGAGGGATCCTATCGGTTTAAATCGCAAGCGTTTCCCTTCCCGATTGTTGTCATCGTGGCGATTATCGTGTGCTCCAGGCCAGTCCACCTTGTTTATGTAAGGTTCGAATGCGCGCAGGGCGAGCGGCGCAACCAGATCAGCCTTTGAGTGCCTTGGCCAAAGTCTTGCCGAGGCGTGCGGGCGAGGGCGACACCTTGATTCCCGCGGCTTGCATCGCTGCAATCTTCGATTCGGCATCACCCTTGCCGCCGGAGATGATCGCTCCCGCGTGCCCCATGCGCCGTCCCGGCGGGGCAGTGCGACCCGCAATGAAGCCTGCGATCGGCTTCCTGCGGCCGCGCTTGGCCTCATCGATGAGGAATTGCGCCGCATCCTCTTCGCCCGATCCACCGATCTCGCCGATCATCACGAGTCCTTCGGTCGCGTTGTCCGCCAAAAACATTTCAAGGATCTCAATGAACTCCGTTCCCTTGACCGGATCTCCTCCGATCCCAACGGCAGTGGTTTGGCCGAGGCCTTCCTGCGTGGTCTGGTAAACGGCCTCATAGGTCAGCGTGCCCGAACGCGACACAATGCCGATGCGGCCGGGCTGGAAAATATTCCCTGGCATGATCCCGATCTTGCATTGACCGGCCGTCATCACCCCCGGACAATTCGGGCCGATGAGGCGCGATTTCGATCCCGCCAGGGCGCGCTTGACCTTCACCATGTCGAGCACCGGGATGCCCTCGGTGATGCAAACGATGAGCGCGATCTCCGCCGCGATGGCTTCGCAGATCGCATCGGCCGCTCCGGCCGGCGGCACATAGATTACGCTGGCGTCGCAGCCGGTCTGCTCCTTGGCTTGCGCCACCGTCTCGAATACCGGCAGGCCGAGATGGCTCGTGCCTCCCTTGCCCGGCGACGTCCCGCCGACCATGCGCGTGCCGTAGGCGATCGCCTGTTCGGAATGGAACGTGCCGTTCTTACCGGTGAATCCCTGGCAGATTACCTTCGTGGTTTTGTCGATCAGAATGCTCATTGCGCCGCCAAGCCTGGCTACCTGATCCTCGCTCGGCGCAAAGCACCGAACTCCAGGTGAATTGGCGTTTGTGTCGCGTTGTACAACAATTCCACACGCCTCCAAAGCAGCATGCTCAACCTGCCGCTCTCACCGCGTTGACGATCTTCTGGGCTGCATCATCGAGATCGTCTGCGGACGTAACATTGAGATTGGACTTGGCAATGATCTCCTTGCCACGCTCGACATTTGTGCCTTCGAGTCGGACTACGAGGGGTACCCGCAGGCCGACCTCGGTCACCGCGGCAACGACGCCCTCGGCGATCACGTCGCAGCGCATGATCCCTCCGAAGATGTTGATCAAGATCCCCTTCACCTTCGGATCGGCGGTGATGATCTTGAACGCCGCCGCGACTTTCTCGTGCGTGGCGCCGCCGCCCACATCGAGAAAATTGGCAGGCGCCTCGCCGTAAAGCTTGATGATATCCATTGTCGCCATCGCAAGGCCGGCGCCGTTCACCATACACCCGATGGTGCCGTCGAGCGCGACGTAATTGAGATCGTATTTGGAAGCTTCGATCTCTTTTTCGTCTTCCTCCGTCAGATCGCGCAGGGCCAGGATCTCAGGATGCCGGTAGAGCGCATTGTCGTCGAAACTAATTTTGGCATCGAGACAGAGCAACTCATCGGACTTTGTCAGGACGAGCGGGTTGACTTCAAGCAAGCTCATGTCGGTCGCGATAAAGGCGGCATAGAGCTCCGCGACAAGCCTGTGCGCCTGTTTGGCGGCGGCACCGTTGAGCGCGAGTGCCTGTGCGGCACGTCGGCCATGATGCTGCATGATGCCGGTTGCGGGATCGACGGAGAAGGTTGTGATTCTTTCCGGCTGCATGCGTGCGGTCTCTTCGATGTCCACGCCGCCGGCGGTCGACAGAACGAACGAAAGCCGTGACGTTGCACGGTCGATCAAGGCAGAAAGATAGAACTCGCGCGCGATAAGCGAGCCCTCCTCGATATAAAGGCGGTTTACGGCTTTGCCGTGTGGACCTGTCTGGTGTGTGACAAGCACTGACCCAAGCAGCCGTTGCGCCTCTTTGCGGGCCTCCTCGATCGACCGCACCACCTTGACGCCACCGGCCTTCCCGCGTCCGCCGGCATGGATTTGCGCTTTGACGACCACGACCGGCGCGCCAAGCTCACGCGCAGCCGCTACCGCTTCATCTACGGAAAAAGCCGCCTGCCCGCGCGGCACCGGAACGCCAAAATCCCGCAGCAGCGCCTTGGCTTGGTATTCGTGAATGTTCATACCCGTCTCTCACGTGACCCCAATTTATTGGCAAAAAACGAATTGAACCAAACGCAAATCCAGCGCGGGTTCGCCGTGAGCGGCACACAGGGCGTTCACTTTTCCTTTGTCTCTTCGGCAGTGAACCAGGTTCTCGCCCGTACTTTTTTCATCTGCTCCTGGTCAATGAACGGCAGCACGGTCTTGTTGAAAGCTGCGCTGAGAAGCTGATATTCCCTGGTGCAATCTTGCGCGCGTTGCTGCGGCAACCAGCCCGCGTCGACGAAATCCTTGAAGGTGACGGGATCGCCGCCGTACGCGAGGCAGATGACGTTGTACATGCGTTGGCTGGCGCTGCCGTGCTCGTCGGAGAAGGAGCAGAATGACAGCCGGCACTGCGGCTCAGGGCTGTTTGGATTGACTCTGGGCGTGCCGAGCTTCGGGTCCTGTCCCTGTGCGGCGCTATACGCCCAGTAATAGGCGAAGCCCTTGATGACGGTGCGTGCGGTCTCGGTGCCGAACTGAAGCGGAATGAAGGCCGCCATGAAATCGGCCGCATCCTCCTCGCGTCCGAAAACCGGCACGTTGAGCAGGTCGAAAATGGCGTGGCCAGTTTCGTGCAACAGCACCGACGCGAACAGGCCGGCAAACAATTGATCGCGCGACACCGGGGTCCAGAGTTTCTGCGTGTTCTGCAGCTGCACCAGCAGGTCGGCGCTTTTCTCCGCCTCGGCGATGAAGGAATAGCACATGTTAATCAAATGATTGTCGGGATCGTAATACGGGCTGTCCCACTCGCTGCCGGAGCAATCGCTGGCAATCATAAGGAGCGTATAGGGTAGCCGGAGCGGCGAGAGAAATTCGGCGTATTGCTCGAGCACGCGGCGCTTCATCATGCGTTCACGTAACGCCATGCGCTCCGGACTGATCTGCTTGGAGTCGGACGCGAGCCCGGTTCTCCAGTAGCCGCGGTCGCCCTTTTCTTTTTCATACAACACGATTTTGCTGTTGCTGAATCCCGGCGCAACTTGTGCGAATGCCCAATTTGTCAAGGCGGCCGGCAAGAACATCGCCGCGACAAGAACGGCAGCGTGCAGGATCGATTTCATGCGAATGTCCTCGCGTTTCACTTTGGCGGTGCCCAGTTGAGCCAGGGCGTGGCGCGTGCCTTGATCAACAGGTCCGGATCGACATAGGGCATGATTCGCAGGTCGAAGGCCCTGCGAATCTGATCGTATTCGCCCTGGCAGCGCTCCGCGCGGCGTTTCGGAAGAATGCCGCGATCGACCATATCCCCGAACTGCAGCGGCGCGGCGGCATAGGCGATGCAGACGTAGTTGAAGAACCGCTGGTAGTCCGGCGAACCCGTATCGGAGAAATCGCTGCCGGTCCATGTCTTGTCCGACCACATGAACAGGTCAGCAGTCCCGGTGATGGCGGTGCGCGACACGTCCTCGCCGAATTGAGTCATGATGAGCGCGGCGAGGCGATCGGCGGCGTCTCTTTCCCGGCCCCAGATCGGCACGTCCAGGATCTCGAAGATGGCGCGCGAAGTCTCGTGCAACGCCGTCTGGATGAATGCCCCGATGATCACGGACTGCGCGAGATTGCGGTCGGATGCACGCTGGCTCACAAGCCTTTCGATGGCCGCGATCATCTCATAGCAGACGGTCGCGGTATCTGCTGGGCGCTGCTGCAAGGTCGTTGCCCCGCATTGCGCGGTCTTGATCGTAAGCGGCCGCGGCAGGTGCAGCGGCGTGAGAAAGACCTGCATCTCTTCCAGCACCGCGCGCTGCTTGAGGCGTTGATAGATGGGCTGCAGCTGCGCATTCGTGGGCGCATCATAGGCGACCTGGACCTGCGACTGCTGCGCGGGCGCTTGGCTGGCGGCCGACCACATCAGAACAGCCGCGGTGATCAGGCTGTGCGTCGTGTATCTGCTTAACATGAGTTAACTCTCACGGTCTGAACTGGGTTGGAGCAGACAAGAATCCGTCATAGCCGCGTGCGTCGCACGGAACATGTGCATGGGATTGTCCTTGCAAACGGTTTGGACAGGGCTAAGTACCGTCCGCGCGAAGATAGCATAGCATTTGAGACGGAATCTTGGTGTTGAGCAAGTTCTTCTTTCGAGCCGATGGGCGAGCAAGAAGAGCAAGGACCGCATTGCGGTGGGCGCTGGCGCGCGCGTTACAATTCCGTCACGGACCGCAACATGCTCTGATGGCGCCACCCTCCGGAACCTACAGACTTTCACTCGATGGCGAAGTAACGCTGGCATCCGGGGGCGATGGCGGAATCTGCCTGATCGATCCAAGGGGCTCCAATATCGTGTACGCGAGCTATGTCTACGGTGAATTCTACAGGTCGGACCAAGGGGGAGTTTTGCAACAAAATCTGCCATGAGCGGACTCATGCAGGGCAGCAACCGTCACCTATTCGATCGCCTCGTCGA
>CATPCO010000126.1 GCA_955652925.1 uncultured Xanthobacteraceae bacterium
ACTCACGTCGCCGCATATCCGCACCCAATTCAGGGGCCAACATGGTACGGCTCAAATGAGTACTTCGATAGGGCTCAAACCGGGCATCAACACCATTGCCGCAGTGCACAGCCAATGTCGCTGATGGATCATTCGCGACTGGGTCGAGCCAGTAGCAAGTCTGGCCATGTCCGCTATGCCCCGAACGCGAAAGTACTCACTCCCTTGCCCAACGCATGCGCCACGACCTTGCGCATCACGGTGGGAAGCGCCTCGCCCGCGAGATCGGAAATGGCGACCCAGCGCGTGCCGGCCGGCGCACGCGTCTGCGCGTTTACGTTTGCCGCATAAACGGTGAGCTCCAGCGGGAAATGCGTGAAGGTGTGCGTGACCATTCCCGGGAGGCGGCGCCAATTGGGCTTGCGGCGCTCAAGGCGAGGGGCGCAAGCTTCAGCGTTCGCGATCGGGAAATCCGATGTCCACTGCGTGGTCGGCACTTCGGTCATGCCGCCCAGCAGTCCTTGTCTTGGCCGCGTGCGCAGGAGGATGGCGCCGTCCGCGCGCACCAGAACGAAAGCCGCGCCGCGGCGCAGGTTGCCCGTTCGCCTGGGCGCCTTGCGGGGGAACGTCTGCGGATCGCCGCGCCGGCGCGCCCGGCAATCCTGCATCCATGGACAGAGCACGCAGGCGGGTTTTTTCGGCGTGCAGATGGTGGCGCCGAGATCCATGAGCGCTTGCGCAAAATCGCCGGACCGGAGCGTCGGAACAAGGCCCTGCGCAAGCTCCCGCAGGCGCGCCTTCGCGCCGGGTAATTCCTGCTCAAGTGCAAAGAAACGCGCGAGCACCCGCTCCGCATTGCCGTCGATCGCAATGGTTCGCTCGTCAAACGCAATGGCGGCAATGGCTGCCGCGGTATAGGCGCCGACGCCCGGGAGCCTGGCGAGTTCCGCTTCGCTTTGCGGAAAGAACCCACTCTTCTGCTCGACTACCGTTCTGGCGCAGGCATGGAGATGGCGTGCACGCGCGTAATAGCCGAGCCCGGCCCAGAGCCGCAGCACATCATCGAGGGCGGCCGCGGCGAGCGCATGCACGTTGGACCAGCGCCCGACGAACCGTTCAAAATAAGGAGCGACGGCCCTCACGGTCGTCTGCGCCAGCATGATTTCGGAGAGCCAGACCCGATAAGGATCGGGACGCTCGCCCGGGAGCGCCCGCCAGGGAAGCACGCGGCGATGGCGGTCATACCAGGCGAGCAGCGCGCGCGTGTGATCCTGGTTTCCTACTGTGTCGCAATGGCTTGCCGATTCGTCGGGCCAAGCCTTTTTCTTCCGCTTGGCGCTCGCTGCTGCTAGCGTCATGCTGCCTCAATCGGGGCTGTCGTAGCCCGCTCATCCGGGCTACTGGGTGCCGATGTGACAGAGGGAAGTTGGATGAACAAGCCCGCCAAATCACGGCTCCACCGTCTTTCGGACCTTCTGCACAAGACCTTGACCGACGCCTTCGCCAAGCAGGGCTTCGCATCGAGCGAATTGGTGACCCGTTGGGCCGAAATCGTGGGCGCGGAGATCGCAGAGCACGCCCAGCCGGAGAAAATCCAATGGTCGCGGCCCCGCGAGGGCAAGCTGCCGGAGCCCGGCACCCTCTGCCTGCGGGTCGAAGGGCCGATGGCGCTCGATATCCAGCACCTTTCGGGTGTCATCCTGGAACGGGTCAACCGCTTCTTCGGATGGCGGGCGGTCGCCACGCTGCGGCTGCGGCAGGCTCCACTGCGCCGCCAGCGCCCCGCCCCGAGGCCCGCGCCGGATGCCCAAGCGGCAGCGCGTATTGCCGCGGGTCTCACCGCAATCGAGAACGAAGAGTTGCGCGCAGCGCTGGGACGCCTCGGCGCCGCGATCAAGGAGTCGTGAGGGCCGTACCAGGGCTTGGCGCATCGGCTTGCGGTCGCCACATTCTTGCGGACTATCCCTGGAAGCGAAAATCTTTTGCTTGAGACGGATTTAACGGGCATGGACACGACCACGGAAACGACGGGGGCCTTTTCACGCCGGCGTTTGCTCCTCGCCGGCGCAGCCTTGGTGGCGGTCGCCGCCGCAGGAGGATCAGGCTACTGGTTCCTGAGCCGGCCCGGGACAGCCCTGGCCGAGCCAGCCGGCGGATCCGACGTGCCCATGGCTGACTTGATGGCCCCGGGGCCGCTCGGCGATCACGTCCTCGGCTCTCCCGACGCCCCCGTCACCATCATTGAATACGCGTCCATGACCTGCCCGCACTGCGCGCATTTCCATGAGACGACCTATCCGGAGATGAAGAAGAAATACATCGATACCGGCAAGGTTCGCTTTATTTTCCGCGAGTTTCCACTCGATGCGCTGGCAGCAGCGGGCTCGATGCTGGCGCGCTGCGCCGGCAAGGACAAGTATTTCCCCATGCTCGAGACGTTGTTCTCCCAGCAAAGGGAGTGGGTGGTCCAGAAGCCGCTTGTCCCCATGCTGGGCATCGCCAAGCAGGCGGGCTTCACCCAGCAGAGCTTCGACGAATGCCTCGCGAATCAGCAGATGCTCTCGGCCATCGAGGAGGGCCGCAATCGCGCGACCAAGCTCGGTGTCAACTCGACCCCGACTTTCTTTATTAATGGCAAGATCATTCGCGGGGCCCTGACGCCCGAAGAGCTGGACAAGCAGGTCGCGCCCTATCTAAAGGGTTAATAAAGGATTTTTCGCTTTGCTCAGGGAGTCCCGGACCGCCGCGCGGGGACCGGGCGGCGGCGTGGGCGCACTTTTCGCCCGGCAACTCATTCTTTTTGTTGCGGAATCAAATTGGCGGATTCATTCTGCGGCGCGATGCGGCACTCTTTCACCCACCCCCTGGACGTGGGCCTTGTCCGATTCGGACACGGCCATCCCCTGATGCACGGATCAGCGTCGGCATGAAGCTTACGCGCCTGCGCCTCCTTGGCTTCAAATCCTTTGTGGAGCCGACCGATTTTCTGATCGAGCCCGGATTGACCGGGGTCGTGGGGCCGAACGGCTGCGGCAAATCCAACTTGGTGGAGGCGATGCGCTGGGTCATGGGGGAGACCTCGCACAAATCACTGCGCGCCGCCGACATGGACGACGTGATTTTCTCCGGCACCGGCGCGCGGCCGAGCCGCAACCATGCCGAGGTCGCAATCCAAATCGACAACAGCGCCCGCAAAGCGCCCGCCGAGTTCAACGAGCACGAGATTCTCGATGTTTCGCGCCGGATCGAGCGCGATGCCGGCTCGACCTATCGCATCAACGGCCGCGAGGTGCGCGCCCGCGACGTGCACATCCTCTTTGCTGATGCTTCAACGGGCTCGCGCTCGCCCGCGATGGTGCATCAAGGCCGCATCGGCGAGATCATCCAGGCCAAGCCCGAGCAGCGCCGGCGCGTGCTCGAAGAGGCCGCCGGCATATCGGGATTGCATGCGCGCCGGCACGAAGCGGAGTTGCGGTTGCGGGCAGCGGAGCACAACCTCGCCCGCCTCGAAGAGGTGATCAATCAGCTCGCCGCCCAGATCGACGCTCTCAAGCGCCAGGCGCGCCAGGCGGTTCGCTACCGCACCGTGGCCCAACAGATTCGCAAAGCCGAGGCGGCGCTTTTTCATCTGCGCTGGGTTGCCGCCAATGCCGATCTGGCGGAGGCCGAGCACGCCAAGGATGCCGCCGTGCGGGTCGTCGCCGAGCGAACGGGCGAACAGGCCGCAGCCTCAAGACGCCAGGCGAACGCCGCTGCCGGGCTGCCGGCGTTGCGGGACGCTGAGGCCAAGACGGCTGCGGCATTGCAGCGCCTGAGCCTTGCGCGCGAGGCACTCGAGCGGGAGGAAGTGCGGGCGCGAGAGCGCATGAGCGAGCTTGATCGCAGGCTCGTCCAGCTCACCGATGATATCGCGCGCGAGCAGCGGCTCAGTGATGATGCAATGGCCGCGTTGGCGCGGCTCGCGGCGGAAGAGGATACGATCGGTGCGGAAAACCGGGCCGCCGAAGGGCAGCGCGCGCGCGTCGCCGAGCGCGTCGGGGAAGCCGAAGCGGCTTTGTCCGCGTCGGAAAAGACGTTCGATGAGCTCACCGGTTCGCTCGCGGATCTGGCTGCGCGGCGCCACGGATTCGAAAGCGCCATCCGCGAGCACGCCGATCGATTTGATCGTCTGACCGGGGAGCTCCGAGCCGTCGAACTCGAGCTCGATGAGCTGCAAGAGGCGGAGCAGAAAGATCTCGCGGCACTGTCTGATGCAGCCACGCTTGCACAGAGCGCAGTCATTGAGGCGGAGGCAGCCGCGCTGGCAGCCGAGGCGGCGCATTCCGCCGCTCGCCAGGCACTCGATGTCGCGCGCGCTCCGCTGGTCGAGGCGGAGCGCCGTGCACAACGGCTCGACACCGAAGCGAAAACGCTCTCCAAGCTTTTCCATGTCGATAGCAAGAATCTCTGGCCGGCCGTCATCGACGATATCGCCGTCGATAAAGGTTACGAGGCCGCGCTTGGCGCCGCGCTCGGCGACGATCTGGAGGCTCCCATCGATCGCTCCGCGCCCATGCGCTGGGGAGGAGCGGATATCGATCCCGCGGACCCGGCGTTGCCGCAAGGAGCCGAGCCGCTCCTCGATCATGTCAAGGCGCCGGCGGCGCTCGCGCGCAGGCTCCGCCAGATCGGCCTTGTAAACCGCGAGCAGGCGCAAGGTCTCATCTCGCTGCTCAAGCCCGGGCAGCGGTTGGTGTCGCGCGAAGGCGATCTCTGGCGCTGGGACGGCTTTTGCGTCGCGGCGAACGCACCGACCGGAGCCGCCCGCCGCCTCGCCGGCAAGAACCGGCTCGCCGACACCGAGGCGGAATTGAAGACGGCGCGCGCGGCGGTAGAGGGCAAACAAAGGCTCGTCACGGCCGCAGAAGAGGAAGTCGCCTTGACGGCGCTGGCCGATACCGCCGCCCGCGAGCGCTGGAGAGCGCTCCAGCACGAGGCGGATTCGGCGCGCGATCGATACGTCGAGGCCGAGCGACAGGCGAGCCGCAATGCGGCTCGGCTCTCCGCGCTGGGCGAGGCCAAGGCGCGGCTTGGCGCGAGCCTTAATGAAGCTTCGGCGTCGCGCGCCGAAGCGGAGAATTCACTTTCGGCGCTTGCGCCCACGGCGGAGATTGAAGCGCGGCTTGCGAGCACACGTACGGCAATAGAGGCAGAGCGCGGCGAACTTACCGAGGCGCGCGCACAAGCCCAGGCAATCGCGCGCGAAGCGGAAATCTCTGCGCGGCGGCTTGCGGCAATCAGCACCGATCGCGCGAGCTGGAGCGAGCGTCACGCAGGCACGGTTTCTCAGATCAAGACGCTGCAAGCGCGCGTGCAAGAGGCCAATACCGAACGCGCCGCGCTCGCAGATGCCCCCGCGATCTTTGCAGAGAAGCGGCGCGGACTGATGAGCGAGATCGAGGGGGCGGAAGCGGCACGCCGGGCTGCCGCCGATCGCCTTGCCGAGGGCGAGAATGCGCTTGCCGAGGCTGACCGTGACGCGCGTGCGGCACTCGAGGCCATGGGTGAGGCGCGCGAGCATGCCGCGCGCGCCGAGGAGCGGTTTGCAAGCGACAAACGGCGCCTTGCCGAGCTTGCTCACGAGATTCATGAGATGCTCGAGGTCGAGCCGCCGGAAGTCGCAAAGCTTGCCGGCATCGATGCAGGCAAGGCGCTGCCCGAAGTCGGCGAAGTCGAGGCGAACCTCGAACGGCTGCGGCGGGAGCGCGAGCGGCTCGGCGCGGTCAATCTGCGTGCCGAGGAGGAGTTGCGCGAGGTGGAGACCCAGCACGGCTCGCTCACGGCCGAGCGCGATGATCTCATCGAAGCCATCAAGCGGCTGCGTCAGGGCATCCAGAACCTCAACCGCGAGGCGCGCGAGCGGCTGCTCGCCTCGTTTGAGCTCGTGGACCAACATTTCCGCCGCCTGTTCGCGGAGCTGTTCGGTGGAGGCACCGCCGAGCTGCAACTTGTCGAGAACGAGGACCCGCTCGAGGCGGGGCTCGAAATCATCGCGCGTCCTCCCGGCAAGAAGCCGGCCACGCTTTCTCTGCTCTCGGGCGGCGAGCAGGCGCTCACCGCGCTTGCACTCATCTTCGCCGTGTTCCTCACCAACCCTGCGCCGATCTGCGTGCTCGATGAGGTCGACGCTCCGCTTGATGATCACAACATCGAGCGCTTTTGCGACCTGCTCGACGAGATGACGCGCTCGACCGAGACGCGTTTCATCATCATTACGCATAACCCCATTACCATGGCGCGCATGAACCGCCTCTACGGGGTGACCATGGCCGAACGCGGAATCTCCCAGCTCGTCTCGGTAGACCTCGAAGGCGCGGTGAAATTGCGCGAAGCGGTCTGATTGCCGGCCCCGGGCTTGTCGGCCGTGCCTGATCCCGTGGATTTATTAGCAGTCGGTGCGCTTCTTGAGGCCTGCGCGCACGAGGTCGATGTGATGTCGCAAGGTGTAGAGCATGGTTGCATAAGCGACGGGCAACCTGAGGTGGTTTGCCTCTTGCTCCAGGCGATCGAGCCGCGCGATCATGTCA
>CATPCO010000127.1 GCA_955652925.1 uncultured Xanthobacteraceae bacterium
ACACTGCGTTGTGCATCACAGCAAAATCGACGGGCAAATGGACGCTCCGGGTCATAAGCCTCGGAGGCGATCGGGGCCGGGGGCCGGTCTATGTCCGCAGTACCTCCCATCGCGTCGAAATTTTATGCACCGCAGCGAAAGACGCCAAGTGCCAATTCCGGACTGCCAATTCCGGACTCATGCAGTGCAGAAAAATCTACTAATTATGTTTCAGCGCCGCCTCTCCTGTGTAGGCCGGATTGGCAGCAACCGCTTCCTTCGGAGCATCCACAATTCTCGGCAGCTGGATCGTGAAGGTCGATCCGCGACCCGGCTCGCTCGTAGGCCGGCTTCCAGCGTCCGTGGGGAAGCGGGGTGCAGCGCTTTGGCGGGTTTGAGTTTGGGTCCATAATGAATGGGACCTGCGAATGTGCGGTGAGATTTCGCTGGATTCGAATTGAGCGAATTGAACACGCGATGAAATTCAGCGCCGATCGCATTTTGACGACACACACCGGCAGCTTACCGCGGCCGCCCGATCTGGTTGCCCTGTTAAACAGCAAGGAAATGGGCGAAAGCTACGATCGCGCGGCGTTTTCTGGTCGAGTCCGTCGGGCCGTTCTAGAAATCGTGCGACAGCAGGCGGATACCGGAATCGACATTGTCGATGACGGTGAGCACAGCAAAGTCAATTGGATGGCCTACGCGCGGGCCCGGTTGAGCGGACTCGAAGAGATTGACAGCCCTGTCCGCTTTCGCGGCCCGACGCGCGATTCTCTCGCCTTCCCGCGTGCTTATGAAGACATGAAGGTGATGCTTGCGGCGCGTTCGGCGGACATCGTGCCGAAGCGGATGGTGCGGCCGCGGGCTCAGGTCTGCTCCGGAACAATCTCGTACGTTGGCCAGGACGAGCTCGCAGCCGATATAGAAAATCTTAAACTCGCCCTGGAGAACGTTTCTGCCGAGGAAGCGTTCATGACCGCGATCTCACCGTCCAATCTCGAGCTCTACTATGAGAACCGGTATTATGCGTCGGATGAGCAGTATCTTGCGGCGCTCGCGGATGCGATGCACGTTGAATACAAGGCGATTGTCGATGCCGGCTTGCTGCTGCAGATCGACGATCCGCGCATGGCGACGCATTACAACCGTGCGGTAAATTCCTCAATCGACGACTGTCGCAAGTTCATCGCGTTGCGGGTCGAGACGGTCAATCACGCACTGCGCGGCATCCCTGAGGATCGCGTGCGCTTCCACACCTGCTATAGCGTCAACGTCGCGCCGCGGGTTCACGACCTTGAACTGAAGCACTTTGTCGACCTAATGCTGAAAATTCGCGCAGGGGCGTATCTGATTGAGGCAGCAAACCCGCGTCATGAGCACGAATGGCAGCTCTGGCAAGATGTCAAATTGCCGGACGGAAAGATTTTGATTCCCGGCGTGGTGTCACACTGCATTCATTTGGTCGAGCATCCGGAGCTGATTGCGCAACGTATTGTGCGATTTGCGCAGCTGGTAGGGCGCGAGCGGGTGATTGCGGGGACCGACTGCGGTTTCGGCACTTCCGGTGCCGGTGACGAGGTCCATCCGGAAGTCGCCTGGGCCAAGCTGAAATCCATGGTTGAGGGCGCCCGCCTCGCAACCCACAGGCTCTGGAGCGGCTGAAGCGGATACCTCAGGGCCAAAGCTGTTTTCTCGCTCGCGCGGCGCCGGCCACCAGCGAGCCGAGCTTCAGGTACGCCACCTCGGGATCGATTCGCGGTATAATCCATCAGGCGATCCGGCAAACGCGATCGCAATCCAGGCAGGATTTCATGTCGGATATCGGCTTGATGACGCGACGCGCGGCGCTTGGGAGCGCGGCGCTCGGTGTCGGCGCGGCGGCGCTTGGCGACGGCGACGCGCTTGCGCAAGCCGACGCGCGCAAGACCTTCGTGCTCATTCATGGCGCCTATCATGGTGGGTGGTGCTGGCGGAAGGTCATCGACATTTTGGAGAAACGCGGCCACAAGGTCTACGCGCCGTCGCTCACTGGCCTCGCCGACCGCTCGCATCTTTTGAGCATGAACCTGACGCTCGACACGCACATCACCGACATCTCCAACCTGTTCAAATGGGAAGAGATCAAGGATGCCTGCTTGGTGCCGCATTCCTATGGTGGCTGGCCGGCGTCCGGCGCACTGGAGCAGATCGGCGACCGGGTGACTTCGATCGTCTGGCTCGACGCATTCATGCCGAAGGCCGGCGAGCGCAGCACCGACATGATATCGGAGTTTAGCCGTAGGGCATTGGTCGAGGCTATAGCCAAAGGCGAGCCCGGCCGAAGACCACCCAAAGCGAGCCAGTATTCAATCAGCGAGAAAGACTACGAGTGGATGGACTCCAAGCTGACGGCCCAGCCGAACTCCATTACAGACAACCCGATCAAACTGACCGGGGCGCTGCAAAAGGTGCCAAAGAAGACCTTCATCCGCGCGCCGAAATATCCGCAAGCTGCGTTTGACCGAGCGTACGCGGAGTGCAAGGCCGATCCGTCATGGACTACCTATGTGGCAGAGAACTCGCACCACGACGTAATGATCGATCAGCCGGAGTGGCTGGCCGATATCTTGATGAAGCACGCCTAAACGCTACTCAAACCTGCCACTGCAGGGCAAGTCAGCCAACGACCACGATCGATGTTGTCCCGACGTAGCTTCACCTTCGGTACCGCATGTGCCGCTCTCATAGCCCCAGCATGTGCTGGTGATGCATCGGCGACCGCCTTCATCACGGCGATCTACGATTCTTACCAGGGCAAGGACGCTAAGGGCACGACGCTCGACAGCGCACCATCCGGCGCTACTTCGAACCCAAGCTCGCGGCCTTGATGACCAGGGACCAGAAGGCGGCGGCGCGGCGCAACGAAGTGGGGGCGCTCGACTTTGACCCCTTCCTGAATGCACAAGAGTGGGACGTCACCACGTTTGACATCGTGGTGAGCGATGCGGTCGCCGGCAAGGCGCAGGCCACTGTCAAGTTCGTCAATCTAGGACGCGTGATGACCGTCGTGCTTGATTTGGTCCAGGTAAGGAATGCTTGGTACATCTACGAAATTACCTGGCTGCAGAACGGCAAGACGGAGACGCTCAGAAAGATTTTTGTTCATTAAATTGAGCGTACGCGGCGCGCGCATATGAGATGCGGAACATGGGTGAGCTGATCTCTCTGCGGCTGTAAGCTGCGCGGAAATGGACCGTGGCTGGGTGCCAACAACGGTCATTAGCGAGACCGGGAATTTCCACCCAGTTCATGCCATTCGGATTAATTCGCTGAGATACCCACTGACCATGATATGCAATTTTGGGTAGGATGCAACGCGGTCCTCGAACCGGTGGCGGCGCATGCGGCCCAGTCATCTAAAGCGGCGCGAGTTCATCACCCTTCTCGGCGGCACGGCAGCCGCTTGGCCGCTCGTGGCGCGCACGCAGCCGCCGGCGGTGCCGGTGATTGGGTTTCTTCGGAGCACGGCGGCTAATGGTTCCGAACACATCGTGACCGCGTTCCTCCGGGGCCTGAAAGAGGCTGGATTTGTCGACGGCCAGAACGTCGCGATCGAGTACCGCTGGGCTGACAATCAAAACGATCGACTGCCGGCGCTGGCGGCTGATCTCATTCGGCGTCAGATGACCGTGATTGTCGCAGCCGGTATTCCTGCGGCATTGGCCGCAAAGGCGGCGACTGTGACCATTCCGATCGTCTTTGAGATAGCAGCCGACCCGGTCGAGGTTGGACTTATCGCCAGCCTCAACCGACCGGGCGGCAATCTCACAGGCGTGACCACCTTGAACGTGGAGCTGGCGCCGAAGCGGCTGGAGCTGCTGCACGAGGTAGTATCCACGACACGCAGCATTGCGTTACTCGTCAACCCCGCCAGTTCCATCAATGCCGAGCGTCTATCGACAGACACGCAGACTGCGGCCCGCACACTCGGGCTGCAGCTCCATGTCCTGCATGCAAGCACCGAACGCGATTTCGATACGGTCTTCGCGTCCTTGGTCCAAATTCGAGCAGGCGCGCTCGTGATCAATAACGATGCATTCTTCCTTAGCCGGACCGAACAGCTTGCCGCACTGACAGTCCGCCACGCGGTGCCCACGATCTTCGCGTATCGCGAGTTCACCGCGGCCGGCGGCCTGATGAGCTACGGAGGAAGTCTTACTGACGCGTACCGCCTGACCGGCGTCTCCACCACCCGGATTCTCAAGGGCGAGAAGCCGGCCGACCTGCCGGTCCAGCAGGCTACGAAGTTCGAGCTGTTCATCAACCTCAAGACCGCCAAGTCGCTTGGCCTCACGGTGCCGTTGATCATGCAAATGACCGCCGACGAGCTGAT
>CATPCO010000128.1 GCA_955652925.1 uncultured Xanthobacteraceae bacterium
GGTCACGGCGTTGGTGAAGATGCGAAATCCGCGCGCATAGCCTTTGATCTCATCGAACAGCAGAGCAGGTCCGCCGGGCAGGCCTGCCGCCACTTCGGTGATCCCGCCGATCTCGAAATAAGGATCAGCGCCTTCGATCCGCCGCAGCGCATGGAGCTTGTCGACGAGCTCAATGAATTCGCGCAAGTCCTTGTACATTCAACTGCCGGTCCAATCGTAAGAGCTAGCTGCAGTTCAATAGCATAATCTTGGTGGTCATCATCGGCGCAGGACGAAGGAGCGCAGGCGTAGAGCGCAGGCGTAGGTTGGGTCGAGCTCTTCGCGAGACCCAACGCGCTTGCTCCAAAGGGTTGGGTCTCGCAAGCTCGACCCAACCTACTTCGTCCTGTGCCGGTGATGACCACCAGTCGACTTGTGGTGAGACGCTGTTGGCCGCTATTGTGCGTGATCACTTTCATTCAAGGACAGACACTCATGGCCAAGCTTCGTCACATCGCGCTTATCGTGCCGGATCCGGAGAAGGCGGCGAAATTCTTTGAGGAGGCCTTCGACATGAAGGTTGCGGGAAAGGCGCGCCGCGGAGTGTACGTGTCGGACGGCGTAATGAATGTGGCCCTCCTCAAGCAGGAGGGGAACGAGAAGATCGGCATCTACCATTACGGCATGTGGGTGGATGATCTTGATGAGGCCGAAAAGAAGGTGGTTGGGGCGGGCGGTTCCTATCTCGCCGGTCGCCCCGATACGCCACAATCCTATTACGAGGCCAAGTACAAGGATCCTCTCGGCATTGTCTTTGATCTCACCCACACCGGCTGGATCGGCGCCGTCAAGGACGTGGTGGCGAAGACTTGAAGGTATCAGAACGTGTCATTGTCGTCGGTGCCGGACCGGTTGGTCTTTGCCTTTCACTGGCGCTCGCGCAAGCAGGCGTTCAAGTCACACTGATCGAGGCCTTGGGCGAGGATAATTTCCTCGAACAGGTTCCGCGCGCCGGCACCAACCATCCCGCCACCCTCGAACTGCTCGACCGCATCGGTCTCTATCCCAGGCTTGAGCCGAGGGGCATCATTGCTCCGCTGTTTCATTATTGGGACCGGCGCGAACGCAAGCTGATTGCGCAATTCGACCACGCTCACCTCAAGAACGACACCCGGTTTCCCTATGTCTTGCAATGCGAGCGCATCAAGATCGTGGAAGAGGCGCTCAAGCTTGCAAAGGCTCACCCGGGCATCGATCTGCGTCTTGCCACGGCCTTCACCTGCTGCACGCAGGATAGCGACGGCGTCACCGTATGGATGACCAATCCAGCGGGCGAAACGCAGAGCATGCGGGGAGCCTATCTCGTCTCATGCGAGGGCGCCCGCAGCATTGTGCGCAGCGAGCTGGGCATCGAGTTCGAAGGCTTCACATATCCCGACCGGACCTTGAGCATCGAGGTCGCCTACGATTTTCGCAAGCACGGCTATACCGAGCGCAATTACATTTCCGATCCCGATGAATGGTCAAATCTGTTCCACTGGAAAGGTCCGCCGGACCGCTGGCGCGTTCATTTCCCCACCGAGCCGCACCAGGACGAGGAGGCGCTCACGCGCGAAGAGGAGCTACAGGCGCGACTGCAGGCTTTTTTGCCGACCGGCAGACCGTTCGAGATCGTCGCAAGCAATCTTTACGTGGTCCACCAACGCGTGGCGAAAAAATTTCGGATCGGGCGAGTGATCCTGGCGGGCGACTCCGCCCATGTGAACAGTCCCATCGGGGCCATGGGGATGAACAGCGGCATCCATGACGCCTTCAATCTGGCGGACAAGCTTGTCGCGATCCGGCATGGAAAAGCAGACGAGGATGTCCTCGATCGCTACGAACGCCAGCGCAGGCATGTCGCCCTTGCGCATACCCAGGCACAGACCATCCGCAACCGGCGCCTGCTCGAGGAGAAGGACCCGGCGATACGCCGTAACAACCACGATGAGCTGCGCCGTAGCGCTGAAGATCCGAAGCTTGCCCGCGGCTTTCTGTTGCGCACCTCTTTGATCGAAAGTTTGCGCGAGGCGGAGCAGATTCCGTAGCCCGGATTGAGTGCAGCGAAATCCGGGAATCCCGCGTTTCGCCCGTCTCCGCTAAAGCTTCGACGGGCCAATTCGAGCAGGGCCGCCGAAGCCTGGGCGGAGGCGGCTGCGCTCAACGCGGGCTACGACACCACAAAAGAGATCACGCGCCTTGACAGCCGCCACCCCGTCGCGAGAGGAAACCTCATGAGCAAGCTGCATCTGATAATGAGATGATTCCGGTTCGAGCAACCAACGCGCTCATCGGCAGCCCGATTGAACGCTTGGAGGACATGCGCTTTCTGCGCGGGCGTGGACAATACGTCGACGATCTCGCCTTCGACCGAATGATCCACGCCGTCATCTTGCGCAGTCCCGTTGCGCATGGACGCATTCGCTCCATCGACAAGAGCGCGGCGCTCAGGCTGCCGGGGATCCATGGCGTGATCACCGCCGCGGACATCGGATCATTGATCCCGATCGTTCCTTTGCGCCAGGATGGATCGGACGAGCTCAAGCCGTTTCTGCAACCCGTCATCGCGGATCGCAAGGTCCGCTATGTCGGCGAACCCATTGCGGTCGTTCTTGCCGACTCGCCCGCTCGCGGCGAAGACGCGCTGGAACACGTCGCTGTTGAGATCGAGCCGCTGCGGGCGGTGGTTGACACGGCAATGGCCAGGACCGGCGAGAGCCTGCTCTTCGAGCAGGCGGGCAGCAACCTCGCGCTCACACTTACTGGTTTGCGCGGCGATTGCGAGAGCGCGTTGCGCAAGGCCGCCTATACCCGGCGCGAACGCTTCAAGGTGCAGCGGCATGGTGCGGTCCCGATGGAGCCGCGCGGCCTGCTCGCCACATGGGACGACGCGCAGCAGCACCTCACGCTCTACGGCGCTGCCAAGGTCGCGTTTCTTAATCGTCGTATGCTGGCAAAGCAGATGGGATTGCCGGAAAGCGCAATCCGCATGGTCGAAAACGACGTCGGCGGCGGGTTTGGCGCCCGCGGCGAATTCTATCCCGAGGATTATCTCATTCCGTTCGCGGCACGCCTCACCGGCCGGCCCGTCAAATGGATCGAGGATCGCAGGGAAAATCTCCTCGCCACCAATCACGCCCGCAATGCCGAGGGCGAGCTGGAGATTGCTTGCGATCGCGCGGGGACGATTCTTGCACTGCGCGGACACGTCCTGACCGATCAGGGCGCCTATATCCGCACCAACGGTCCTACCGCCGCGCGCAATATCGCGCAGGTGCTCACGGGACCCTACCGCATTCCCAATGTTCACATCGACGTCTCGCTGATGATGACCAACAAGACGCCGTCAGGCACCTATCGCGGACCTGGCCGCTTCGAGGCCGATTTTTTCCGCGAGCGCCTGTTCGACATCGCCGCGGGCGAGCTCGGCATCGATCGCGTGGAGTTCCGCCGCCTCAATCTGATCGCGGAAAGCGAGATGCCGTATCAGCTCCCAACCGTCGAGCCGCTCAATATCGCCTCGGAGACGGACAGCGGCAACTATCGCAGCACGCTCGATCGTTGTCTCGAGGAAATCGACTGGACCGCAAGGTTGGCGGTGCAAGGCAAGCTGCTCGACGGGCGCTACCACGGAACTGCAATCGGCTGTTATCTCGAAGGCGGCGCCTCCGGCCCGAAAGAGGGTGCGCGGCTCGTTCTTGAAGCGGACGGGAAAGTCTCCGTGTATGTGGGTTCGTCTTCGATCGGACAGGGGCTCGAAGCCGTGTGCGCGCAAATCGCCGCCGATGCGCTTGGGCTGCCGCTCGATGGCATCAGCGGCGTTTTTCACGGCTCGCCCGACCACGTCAGCGAAGGCTATGGCGCCTACAGCTCGCGCTCCGTGGTCATGGGCGGGAACGCAATCCTTGCGGCCGCGGACAAGCTCCGCCAATCCATCCGGGCGGCTGCTGCAGGAAAACTCAACTGCAATGCAAACGAGATCGAAATTGATGGGGGAACGGCGCGCGGGCCGCTCGGCCGGCCGCTGCCGCTCGCGAGCCTTGCCGGGCTTTCGGCGGAAGCGAGCTTCGCCAGCAACAAGCGCACCTACAGCTATGGCGCGCATGCCGCCCATGTCGCGGTTGATGTAAAAACGGGCCATGTCGAGGTGCTCGATTATGTCGCGGTCGAGGACGTTGGCCGCATCATCAACCCCTTGACCTTGCACGGCCAGGTGATGGGCTCGATTGTCCAAGGTCTTGGCGGTGCCTTCCTGGAACACTTCGTTTATGATGAAGAGGGGCAGCTGCTGACGGGATCTTTTGCCGATTATCTGCTGCCCACGGCTGACAATTTCCCGAACATCCGGGCGATTGCACTGGAGGAAAAGCCGTCCCCGAACAATCCGCTCGGCGCCAAGGGCGCAGGCGAAGGCGGCATCATTCCGGTGGGTGGCGTGATTGCCAATGCGGTGGCCGCGGCGCTGCTTTCCTTCGGTGCGCAGCCGCGCGAATTGCCGCTCTCGCCGCCGCGAGTCTGGGCGCTGGTCAATGAACCTGATTCAGTGACACGATGACAGAGCGCATTCTCCGACGCACGTCACCCGCGGGCTTGACCCCATAGGCGCTAACTTAAGACGCATCATCAGCCTCTCGGTCGTCATCGTCCGCATGCGCGGACGATGAC
>CATPCO010000129.1 GCA_955652925.1 uncultured Xanthobacteraceae bacterium
CGAATATCGCGCCATGCTTCGCCGGCTGATCGTCATTCAAGGCGATACCGAGCCCGCCTCGGTCGAGCAGCAGCGTCATCTCGGCAAGACCGCGCCGTCACTCTACGACCTGCGCAACGTGTTTCAGGTGAACGTGGAGGAGGGGCGCCACCTCTGGGCCATGGTCTATCTGTTGCAGAAATACTTTGGCCGCGACGGCCGCGAGGAGGCGGAAGAGCTCTTGCAGCGCCGCTCCGGCAGTCCCGACAAGCCTCGCATGCTCGGCGCCTTCAACGAAGCCACACCGGATTGGCTTTCGTTTTTCATGTTCACTTTCTTCACCGATCGTGACGGCAAGATGCAGCTCGAGAGCCTGGCGCAATCAGGCTTCGACCCGCTTTCGCGCACCTGCCGCTTCATGCTCACAGAGGAAGCACACCATATGTTCGTGGGTGAAACCGGCGTGGGGCGCATCCTCCAGCGCACATGCGAGGCCATGAAAGAGGCCGGGATCGAGGACGTGAACGCGATCGAGAAGATGCGCGCGCTCGGTGTCATCGACCTGCCTACCATGCAGAAGAAGCTCAATCTGCACTATTCGCTCTCGCTCGACTTGTTCGGCTCCGAGGTCTCGACCAATGCGGCAAACTCATTCAATGCCGGACTGAAGGGGCGGTTTCAGGAGACCAAGATCGAGGACGACCATAAGCTGGAGAATGCCACTTATCCCGTGCTCAAGCTCGTGAATGGCGAGATCAAGCGCGTCGATGAACCCGCGCTCACCGCTATCAACATGCGCTTGCGCGACGATTACACCGCGGACTGCCAGCGCGGTCTTGATCGCTGGAACAAGATCATTGATCGCACCGGCATCAACTTCCAATTGCAGCTGCCGCATGTGGCGTTTCATCGCCAGATCGGCGAATTCCGGGATATCGAAGCATCCCCGTCGGGGGAGCTGCTCGATCAAGCTTCCTGGGAGCGCAACAAGAACCAATGGCTGCCGGCAAGCGCGGATGGCGATTTCATTGCTTCGCTGATGAAGCCGGTTTACGCCCCCGCGCAATTCGCCGGCTGGATTTCCCCGCCGCGCGTCGGGATCGACAACAAGCCCGGTGACTTCGAATACGTGAAGCTCGCCGCGTGAGTTTGTAGCAAGGTTGGGTCGAGTACTTCACGAGACCCAACATCAGGTAACCGCGAAAGAACGTTGGGTCTCGCAAGCGCTCGATCCAACTACAGAAGCGATACTCGAGTACTTACGAGACCCAACTCGGGAAGGCGCTGGGTCTCGCGAAGAGCCGCTTGACCCAAACTACCCCGTTATTCCGCCGCTTGCGTGCGGATCACGCCGTCCCACCACGGGCACACGCCGGGCGCGAGCTTGTAATTGCCGTCGATCACGTTGACTGGTTTGCGCAGTCCGGTCGCGGCGGCGGCGATGCGGATCGCGCGCGCCTCTTCGCGCTTCTCTTGCGTCATCCACATGCGGTCGTGCCCCCACATGCTGGGCCCCCAGGTGACCTCTTCCGGCTCCCAGTTGTCGACGTCGATCACGCGACCACCCCAGCCGTATTCGACCATGAATCCGGACGGCGAGTTCGAGTAGAAGGACGTGACCTCATCGTTGATGTGGCGCCCGAGGGTGACGCCGATGCGCCCTTTCTCGCCGAGCGCGAGGTCGTAGCACTGGCCGACATCGTCGAGGCTAAACAGCTCCACCATCAGGTGGTGCGTGGCGTTGCGGCCGGTTTCAATAAAAGCAATGGAATGATGGCGCGGATTGGCGTGGAAGAAATAGGCGTTGAACGGCCGGACCATGTAATCGGAGAGCCGGAACCCCAGCACGTCCTGATAAAACGGCAGCACGTCGTTGATATTCTTCACGTGCAGAACGGCATGTCCCATGCCGAGCGGTCCGGTGCGGAACCCGGAAATCGAGCGACCCGGTTTGAAGGGATCGCTGGCAGATTCGGCGCCGTGAAAGATTTCGAGCCGGTTGCCGAGCGGATCGGCAAGCACGATCAAGTCCTGCACCCGCCGCGCGTCGGCGAGCGCGCGCGATCCGCGGGAAACGGCCACGCCCGCGTGTTCCAGTCGCGCGGCACATCGTTCGAGCGCAGCCGCATCGGCGGCCTCCCAGCCAAAAAAGGCGACACCCTCGCCGCCATCCTCGTTGACGAGGATGCGCTGCTTGCGATCGTCCATCCGCAGCGCGATCCGCTTGTCGGCCTTGTCCACGAGCTGCATGCCGAGAAACCGGGTGCCGAAGCTCGTCCAATCTTCGAGCGAGCTGGCATGAACGCCAACATATCCAAGCGCCCCAATGTCCATGCGCGGCCTCCGTATCGGTGCGTGATCACCAAACCAAATATGTGCCTCAAAGGCACATTTGGCAATTCGGCCCAACCGGTATCGTCATCCCGGGGGCCGAGCGCAGCGAGCCAAGGCGCAATCCATGACCACCGACCGGGTTATGGATCGCGACCTTTTGGCCGCGCCGCCGGGATGACCGCCGTATATTGGAATTTTGAATTCGCCGGTCTACTCCGCGGCCGCACGCGCGGGGCTCGCGTGTGCCGAGATGAGGTAATCGACCGCGGCCTGGACGCCGCCCTTGCGGTGCGGAATACCGGCGACCGCGAGCGCCATCTCGGTGATCGCGAGCGTCCCCATGAGCATGCCGTCGTTCACATCACCCAGATGACCGATGCGGAAATATTTGCCCGCATAGGGGCCGAAGCTCGACCCGTAGGAAATGTTGAACGTTTCCAGGGCTAGATTGCGGAACGCGTCGGCATCATGGCCAGCCGGCAACATCACGGCGGTAACTGTGGGTGAATAGAATTTCGGATCGCGGCACATGATCTCCAGGCCCCACGCACGCACAGCCGTGCGGGTCGCCTCCGCAAGCCGATCGTGACGTGCGAAAACGTTCTCCAGGCCCTCCTCATGCAGCATGTCAATGCTCGCGGCGAGCCCGTGCAGCATCTGCGTTGCCGGCGTGTAGGGAAAGAACCCGATTTTGTTCAGGTTGAGCATGTCATCCCAGGCCCAGAAGCTCTTGGTCAATTTCGAGCTCTTCGCGGCGGCGAGTGCCTTGTCGCTGATCGCATTGAAGGACATGCCCGGTGGCAGCATCAGCCCTTTCTGTGCGCCGCCGATGGTGACGTCGACCCCCCATTCGTCATGGCGATAATCGGCGGAGGCGAGCGAGGAGATCGTATCGACGAAGAACAGTGCCGGATGACCGGCGGCATCAATCGCCTTGCGGACCTCTGCGACCGGCGAGAGGCAGCCGGTCGAGGTCTCGTTGTGCAGCACGCAGATCGCCTTGATATCCCGGTTCTTGTCCTTGCGCAGATGCTCCTCGATTGCAGCGGGCTCGGCGCCGATACGCCAGTCGGTTTTGATGAATTCGGGGGAAAGCCCAAGCTTCTCTGCCATGTTCTTCCACAACGTCGCGAACTGGCCGGTTTCGACCATGAGCACGCGGTCCCCGGGGGAGAGAGTGTTGACGAGGGCGGCCTCCCACGCACCTGTGCCGGTTGCGGTATAGAGGATGACCGGCTTCGTGGTCTTGAATATGGTCTTGATGCCTTCGAGGCACCGTTTGGCCAGCTTGGAAAACTCGGGTCCCCGGTGGTCAATGATCGGTGTGTCCATCGCCCGCAGCACTCGATCCGGCAGCGGTGTGGGCCCCGGAATGTTCAGGAAATGACGTCCCACCGGGCGCGAGGAATTCTTCGACATTAGCAATCCTTGCAAGTTGTTGAGAAACATCTTTGCGGCCGCAGCGGCGCGACTTGCCGTCTTGAAGAACGAATGCGAGACTCAGTCAAGCCCTTCCCCCTGGCAGGAAATGTCGTCCCCCGCGATATCGCAATTTCTCACGCGACGAAGGACAGCACCCCCGCATGAGTGAGACGATTCTGCCAGGGTTGGAGCGGCGGCTGCGGTCTCAGCTGCTGGGAGACGTCCAGTTCGATTTGTTCACGCGCGGGCGCTATGCAACCGATGCCTCGCATTATCAGATCATGCCGCTCGGCGTGGTCGCGCCGCGCTCCGTCAAGGAGGCCGAATACGCGATCGCGCTGGCACGCGAAGAAGGCGTGAGTGTCCTTCCCCGCGGGGCGGGCACTTCCCAGTGCGGACAGACCGTCAATTCCTCGCTCGTGATCGACTGTTCCAAATACCTCGATCGGATGGTGACGCTCGATGTCGCGGGCGCTCGCTGTGTGGTCGAGCCCGGAATTGTCCTTGACGAGCTCAACCGCCGCCTCAGACCGCACGGATTGTGGTTTCCCGTCGACATCTCTACCGCCTCGCGCGCCACCATCGGCGGCATGGTCGGCAACAATTCCTGCGGGGCGCGTTCGCTGCGGTATGGCAACACGCGCGAAAACGTTCTCTCGATCGATGCGGTTCTGCCGAACGGGGCGTCCCAGCATTTCGGCCCGACGGCGCCTGATCTTTCCGATATTCCAGCACACTCCCCGCTGTTTCCCATCGCGCGTGATCTCGTGGCGCTCGCAGCGCAAGAGGCCGAGGAGATCGAGAACAACTTTCCAAAAGTGCAGCGGCGGGTCGGTGGCTACAATCTCGATTCGCTCGTGCCCGGGCGCAACGATTTCAACCTCGCGCATATTCTCGTAGGCTCCGAAGGCACGCTGGCGTTTTCCACCAGCATCGAATTGAAGCTCTCACCGCTGCTTGGCCGGCGCGCGGTCGGCGCTTGTCACTTCGGCAGCTTCTTTGCCGCCATGGATGCGGCCCAGCACATCGTGAAGCTCGGTCCGATCGCGGTCGAATTGATCGATCAGACCATGCTGGGCCTGGCGCGCGAGATTGCGATGTTTGGGCCGACCATCGATGCCCTGGTACGCGGCGATCCGCAAGCCATCCTGTTCGTCGAGTTTGCAGAAGCAGACCAAGGCGAAAATTTCCGGCGCCTGCTGCGGCTCAACGAACTGATCGGCGATCTTGGCTTTGGCTGGGATAAGCGCGGGGGCAAGTGGGGCGGCGTTATCGAAGTGCTCGATGCGAAGCTGCAAACCGCCATCAACGACATGCGCACCGCCGGACTCAACATCATGATGTCCATGAAGGAGGAGGGCAAACCCGTCTCCTTTGTCGAGGACTGCGCGGTGCCGCTTGAGCATCTCGCCGAATACACATCCAAGCTGACCGACATCTTCGAGAAGCATGGCACGCGCGGCACCTGGTATGCGCACGCCTCGGTCGGCTGCCTGCA
>CATPCO010000130.1 GCA_955652925.1 uncultured Xanthobacteraceae bacterium
AAAGTGGGGTAGGCCTGCCATCGTCGAGAACATTCCCGGCGGAGCAATGAATATCGGCGCGGCCAATGTCGCGCGCTCTGCACCGGATGGCTATACGCTCATGATAGCGCCGCCTTCACCGCTGTCTTTCAATCATCTGATCTACCGCGATCCCGGATACGAACCGGGCAAGTTCGTTCCGATTACCCTACTCGCAAAGATTCCGAACGTATTGGTGGTGCGCCAGGATTTGCCTGCGGCCACGTTGAAAGACCTCATTGCTTACGCGAAAGCAAATCCCGGCAAGCTAACCTATGCCTCACAGGGGGTTGGTTCGACGGCGCATCTTTCGGCTGCCCAGCTCGAAGTGCAAGCCGGAATCACGATGGTGCACGTGCCCTATCGCGGCGCACAGCCTGCGCTGACCGATATTGTCGCCGGACACGTCGACATGTTCTTCGATACGCTCGCAACATCAGTGCCGCTCTACCGGGAGAATAAGCTCAGAATTGTTGGCGTTGCTGATCAAAAACGCGCGGACACAATTCCGGAAGTGCCGACAATCTCCGAGGCAGGAGTGCCGGGATTCAAGTCGATCACGTGGTTCGGTTTTGTGGCACCCCCCGCCACGTCCGCGGTGCTCGTTGAAAAGATCAATCAGGATGTGATCGAGATTCTCAGGAGCGCCGAGGTCGGCGATGCATTGCGCAGGATCTCGCTCGAGCCGGGCGCAACCTCACCCCCCGAGACAGCTCGCTTCTTTGCCGAGGAAACGGCGCTGTGGGCTAAAGTCATCGCGCATGCCGGCATCCAGCCGCAGTAGCTTTGCAGTAAATATCCTCCCCCTGGCTCCAACCAGGGGGAGAAACCTTAAAGCCGGTCAGCCGGCGTATGCGACTCGCGTCTGCGACCGCTCTTGCGCTTCATTGACTGGCTTGGCAGGCAGCTGCAGCACAGTCGCTTCTTGGCCTTCGCACAGGAAGGTGAGCAGAAGCGTCTGTCCATCCGGCAGCTCGAGCGCATCGTGGTGCATATGCGGCTGCTCCCGATTGATCTGCCGGAAGATCGCGGTCTTGTGACGGGTAGGACCAGAGGCGCCGTAGACGCAAATTTCTGCGTTGAAGGCGAGCTCCGTGCCCGGAAGAACACAGACGGCCGTACCCGGGTCGTCTGGTGCTGCGAATCCACGCGTGCCGGTGCCAAAATTGCTCGTGCGCAACTTGTCACCGACGCTCGCGGGACGTGATTTAACATGCATTAAGCTATAGTCGCACATTGCAGTGCTCCCTGGTTGCTCCGAACGTGATAACGCCCGCAACCGACTAAGGTTCAATTCTCACCGGGTGTATGGCTTTTGTGAGTCGGAATTGCGCATCTCCACCACAAATCCACAGAGCACCAATCAGGCGCCGCAACTGCGGCCGGCGGACCGCATCACATCGGCAATGCATGTGAGCCCTTTTTGATTGCGCAATTCCTCCAGCGCGACGGGGAGCGGTTGGCGCCAATTCGGATGTTCGTTCAGCGTACCCGGCAGGTTGACCTGGTCTCTCACTCCCAGAATGTCTTCCATGGATATGACAAGGAGTCGCGATGGGGTATCAGCGAGGTATCGCGCGATTGACGCGAAATCGGTTGCGTGAATGCCGCGCTCGCTCAGAGCGTGCCGCAAGGCATCGCGTGCCCGGCCGCGGTCATCATCGGATTCGCCTGGGTCGATGTTGAGCGCTCGCTTGACGGTCAAATCGTGGTGATCCCACCATCCTGCGAAGGTCGCGGTGTCGTGCGTTCCAAATGTTACGAGGGCCTTCTCGCGATAGTTTCCGGGAGCCGTGAACGCTCCGTCTGCCGCGCGCTCGAACAGCATGACCTGATATGACCAGATTCCCCAGTCCGCGAGTGTCTCCCGAAAATTCTCCGGCACTGTGCCGAGGTCTTCACCGACGACCACACAGGTGTTTTCGGTGCTTGCAAGCGCGGTCACGGCAAGGAGCGCATTGAACGGCAAACGCATATACGTTCCTTCGCTGGCGGGCACGCCGTGCGGGATGAGATAAAGCCGCTGCAATCCCAGAACGTGGTCGAGCCGGACTGCTCCGGCATATTGCATGGCCGCCCGCAACAACCGGCGAAACGGCTCGAATTGCCGGTGCTCCAGCCCTAACGGATTAAACCCGGCCAAGCCCCAGTTTTGCCCCGCGCTGTTGAGTTGGTCGGGCGGTGCCCCGACTGCCATGCCGGCCAGCACGGCATCCTGATCGCACCAAGCGTCAAAGCCGTCGCTTCGAACCCCGACGGCAATGTCGAGATAAAGCCCGATTGGCATTCGCGCTGCTCTCACTCGGCACTGTTCGAGCTGGGAATGCGCGAGCCATTGCACGAATTCGAAGAATTCGATTGCTCCCTTCTCGTCCCGACGAAGCCGAATGAGCGCGCCTTCGTCGGGCCGGCGATATTCGTCCGGCCATTCCCACCAGGGCTTTGCAAATTTCCGCCGCAGGAATTCAAAGCAGGCGAATCGGTTGAGCCGTGACGGATGGCTCTTCCGAAATTGCTCGAATAACCGGCGCCGCTCCGCCGGAGCTGAGCTGCGGAATGTCTCGTGCGCAAGTCGCAGCGCCCGCCATTTGGTTTCGGCAACCGTGGGATAGTCGATAAAGCTGCCTCTTCGCAGGCGCGCGATATCATCCTGCAAACCAGCAGCATCGAGGCCAGGGAATTCCGGAACGGCCCCTAGATCGATGTAAAGCGGGTTGAGAAAAAGACGACTGTTAGGATAATAGGGACTTGGCTCCTCTGCCTTGTCGTCAAACAAAGCGTGCAGTGGATTGAGTCCCAGCCCGGAGGCGCCAAGATCGGCAGCAAGATCGATGAGCTCGAGAAGATCGGAAAAGTCGCCGTGGCCCCAGTTGCGCTGGGATCGCACCGCGTAGAGCTGCACTGATAGCGCCCACATCCGATGCGGCCAGGCTGAGCTGCCTTGATAAGTCTGGTGCGGGGAGACAATCAGTGGGCTTTCCTCGCTCACATGCCCAGGCGGCGCGGAAACCGTGACGCGCAGGCGAAAGATGCCGATGGGCAGTGCGGGCGGGAGCGCAACAACAGGAGAATTGGCTTCTCCCTCGGCGATCTTCTGGTCTGAAAGGATTTCCCAATGAAACGGCAGCCCTTGCGTGCTGATCAACCGGATTTCGTGCGGCGCTTGTCCGCGAATCACAATGGTGTGCGGCAGAATTCGTCTTTTGTCTCCGGCGCCGAGGACATCAACAATGCGAGAGAGAACCGCCGGCGCGACGTGGCGGAGCCGGCCAAAGGCGTCCCAGTATTGCGTCTCAATTCCCGCGCGCCGCGCGCGTTCCAGAAGATCGTCCATCCGCATGCGTCCGTGACTGCCAGGGCGGGCCAATCGGCGGGCTCCGGCCGCGGCCGCCCATATTTTACCGTGCGACTTGAGCCAAGCCGTGATTAAATCGGAACCAAACCGGGAATTTCCGGTTCCATCAGCGTCTGCTCCGCCCCGTCCGGCATCTCACGGGCGGCAAACCCATGATTCGGCCGTGACAGCGAACTTCAGCATCTCGTCTGTGGGCGACCTCGCCAGCCGTCGAATTTACATCGAAGACATCTATCCCCTTGTGGACGGCGGCCGTTTTGCAGTGAAACGGATTGTGAACGAGCCGCTCGAAGTCTGGGTGGACATCTTTCGGGATGGGCACGCGGCGCTCGCGGCCGATCTGCTGTGGCGATTTGAGGCGAACGGGCGATGGGCGCGCGTTCCCATGCGCCTTCACAACAACGATCGCTGGAGTGCGAGCTTCACGCCTACGAGGGTAGGTCGTCACGTCTACCTGATCGAAGCTTGGACCGACGCGTTCGCTACCTGGCGGCGGGACTTTCTGGCCAAACGTGAAGCCGGACTCGACGTTGACTTGGAGCTCGAAGAGGGCCGCAGCCTTGTCAGCACCCTCAAACCACGAAATCCCGCTGCCGCCAGGCTGGTCGAGGAGACCGTTCGTAAGCTGCAGGTCTCAACCGCTCCCGACGCCACAGAGGATTTGCTGTCAGAGGGCTTGGCCGAGGCCGTCCGCAGAGCCAATGAGACCGACCTGACGCGCAGCATCAGCTGTCCCCTTGTTGTCGACCGCCCGCTCGCCCGCTCCGGCGCCTGGTACGAAATGATGCCGCGCAGTCAGTCCCCGGCCGAGGGTGTCCATGGCACATTTGAGGATTGCATCAAACGGCTGCCGGACATCGCGGCGCTCGGCTTCGATGTTCTTTATCTCACCCCTATTCATCCCATCGGCACGACCAATCGCAAAGGCCGCAACAACTCGCTGCGCGCCGAGCCCGGTGATCCCGGCAGCCCGTATGCGATTGGCTCACCGGAGGGCGGGCACGACGCAGTGCATCCCGCGCTGGGAACGCTTGAGGATTTTCGCCGGCTGGTGAGCGCGTGCACCGGGCATGGGATGGAGATTGCACTCGACTTCGCCATCCAGTGCTCGCCCGATCACCCCTGGCTGACGCAGCATCCGCAATGGTTCAAACGCCGTCCCGATGGCTCCATCCAATACGCCGAAAACCCGCCAAAGAAATATGAGGATATCATCAATCCTGACTTCTACGGTTCTGACAAGGAAGGTCTGTGGACGGCGCTGCGCGACATAGTGCTATTCTGGGTGTCGCAGGGAGTGCGCATCTTTCGCGTCGACAACCCGCACACCAAGCCCTTTGCGTTCTGGGAATGGCTGATCCGGGAGGTCCAAATCATCGATCCTAACGTGATCTTTCTGTCGGAGGCTTTCACCCGGCCCAAGGTAATGAAGGCGCTTGCGAAGCTCGGCTTCACCCAGTCCTATACCTATTTTACCTGGCGCACCGGCAAGGACGAATTGCAGGCCTATCTTGCGGAAATCACCGGTTATCCCGAGCGCGAGTATTTTCGTCCCAACTTTTTCGTGAATACACCCGACATTCTTCCCCTTCATTTACAGACCGGCGAGCCGTGGGTGTTCAAGGCGCGCCTTGCGCTTGCGGCAACGCTGTCCAGCAACTACGGCATCTATAATGGCTTCGAGCTCTTGGAGCACGAGCCGATACCCGGAAAGGAAGAATATCTCAATTCGGAGAAATATGAGCTCAAGACGCGAGACTGGAACCGGCCCGGGAACATCAGCGGCTATATCGCGCAATTTAATCGGATGCGCAGAGCAAATGCGGCTTTGCTGCAGACGAGCAATCTGCGTTTCGCGCAAGTGGATGATGACAACATTATTGGCTACGTGAAGGAAGCCGCGGCACGCGACAATGCGGTTGCGGTGGCGGTTGCGCTCGCAAAGGAAGGTCCGCGGGAATTCTGGTTTCATTTCGGTGATATCGAGATTGGCCCGCTAGGTGAGCGCCACCGCGTCAGGGCGATTGAAAATCTGATCACAGGCGAGCGTCACATGATCGAGTGGGGCGGGGTGCGGCTGCGCATCGATCAGCAAGTGGACCCGGCCCTGATCTTTCGCTGCCTTTCCTGAGCTGCCGTGAATATCGCACCAGACATCAAATTGGAGGCCAAGCTCGAAGCCGACGAGCTGTGGTTCAAGGACGCGATCATCTATCAGCTTCACGTCAAGGCGTTTGCTGACAGTAACAATGACGGCATCGGCGATTTTGCAGGCCTGACCGAGAAGCTCGATTATCTGCAGGACCTCGGCGTCACTGCACTGTGGCTGTTGCCGTTCTATCCGTCGCCCGGCCGCGACGATGGCTATGACATTTCTGATTACCGCCACATCAACCCTGATTTCGGCACGATGCAGGATTTTCGGCGTTTCATGCAGGAGGCCCGGCGTAGAAACGTGAGGGTCATCACCGAGCTCGTCATCAACCACACCTCCGATCAACATCCATGGTTCAGGCGCTCCCGCCGGAGCAAGCCGGATTCCGACGCCCGCAACTGGTACGTCTGGAGCGACAACGACCAGCGTTACGCAGGGACCCGGATCATTTTCAACGACACCGAAAAATCAAACTGGACCTGGGACCCCGAGGCAAAAGCGTACTACTGGCATCGGTTCTTCTCCCATCAGCCGGATCTCAACTACGACAATCCGCGAGTACTGCTCGCGATGAACCAGGTCATGCGGCGCTGGCTCGATATCGGCGTGGACGGGTTTCGCTTGGATGCAATTCCCTACCTTTGCGAGCGCGAGGGAACAAACAACGAGAACCTGCCGGAAACCCACGCGGTGATCAAAAAGATACGCGCCGAGCTCGAAGCCTATGCGCCGGGTAAGGTGCTTCTGGCCGAAGCCAATCAGTGGCCGGAGGATGTCAGCGCCTATTTCGGCGACGGCGATGAGTGCCATATGGCCTATCATTTTCCGCTTATGCCGCGCATCTACATGGCGATCGCCCAGGAGGACCGGTTTCCCATCACCGACATCCTGCGACAGACCCCCGACATCCCCGGCAACTGCCAGTGGGCTCTCTTCCTGCGCAACCACGACGAACTCACGCTCGAAATGGTGACGGATGTGGAGCGCGATTACCTCTGGTCGACGTATGCCACCGATCCCCGCGCCCGGATCAATCTTGGAATCCGGCGGCGGCTGGCGCCGTTGATGGACAACGACCGCCGCAAGATCGAGCTCATGAATTCGTTGCTGATGTCGTTTCCCGGCACGCCGATCCTCTATTATGGGGATGAGATCGGGATGGGAGACAACATTTATCTGGGCGACCGCAACGGGGTGCGCACGCCTATGCAGTGGACGCCCGACCGCAACGGCGGTTTCTCGCGCTGCGATCCCGCGCGTCTCTACCTGCCCATGATCATGGATCCGGTATATGGCTACGAATCCGTCAATGTCGAAGCACAATCGCGCAGTCTTGCGTCTTTGTTGAGCTGGACCAAACGGCTGATCGCGGTGCGCAAGTCCAGCAAGCTGTTCGGCCGGGGGTCGTTGAGCTTCATTCGACCGGCGAACCGCGCAGTGCTGGTCTATGTGCGCCAGTACCAGAATGAAGTCTTGCTCTGCGTCGCCAACCTGTCCCGTTCCGCCCAGGCCGCCGAGATCGACCTCTCACCTTGGCGCGGCCGTGTACCGCTTGAGATGCTTGGCAGAACGAATTTCCCGCGCATCGGCGAGACACCGTATCTCATAACGCTCGGCCCTTATGGCTTCTACTGGTTTGTTTTGTGCGAACCGTCCGGAACAAACACCGCGGCCACGACCAAGCCTCCTGAATTCGAAACGCTTGTCGTTACCGCTGGTTGGCGATCGCTGCTGCAAGGCCGTTCGAGATCAGTTCTCGAACGCGACGTGCTTCCGGCCTACCTGGCTGGCCGCCGCTGGTTCGCCGAACGAGGAAACCTGTCGATCGCGACGCGCGTTCTTGGAAGTATCCCGCTGGGCGCGCCGGAGGGTGAGCTCGGGTTGGCGCTGGTCGAGGCGCAAGGCCGGCAAGAACCCGCAACTTACCTCTTGCCGATCACGATCCAGTGGACGCGCTTTGACCGCTTGCGCCAAGAGCCAAATGTCCTTGCCGCCGTGCGCAAGGGTGCGCGGCAAGGCACATTGCTCGATGCAGCGGCCGATCCGGGTTTCATTGCGATGGTGCTCAACAACCTGCGTACCAGCCAGTCACTCGAGGCCGATCATCGCCGCCTTGAGTTTGTCCCATCACCCGGATTTGCGGCCGCCGCTCCATCAGCTTCCGAGAACGTCCGCGCTATCGATACCGAGCAATCGAATACGACCGTGGTCGTGGACAACCAGTACGTCCTGAAGCTGTTTCGCCGCGTCGAGGCCGGCATCAATCCCGAAATCGAGGTCGGCCGTTTCCTGACCGAAACGGTGCAGTTTTCCCATGCCCCGGCGCTACTTGGCGCAATTGAATTGGACGAAAGCGGAGCGCGCAGCACGGTTGCCGTCGTACATCAATTCATCGAGAACCAGGGCGATTCCTGGACCGTTACGAATGCCTACCTCGATCGCTTCGTCGAGGAGCAGCGCCTGCTGACGGTCGAGACCGCCGGACAGAGCGACGAGCAGGCCGCTTATCTGCACCGCACCCAGCAGATCGGCCAGCGTGTCGCAGAGCTTCAGCGCGTGCTCGCGAGTCGCGATGACGTGGTGGAATTCGCGCCGGAGCCGATCACCGAGCGGGACGTGACGCTTTGGCGGGATGATCTCCTCGACCGCGCCAATCGCACACTTGACCATCTGGAGCGCCGCCGAGCCGATCTAACCGAGAACGATCGCAGCCTGGTCGAAAAAATTCTGGCCCGCCGGCCTTCGCTGTCGGCCTTGGTATGCGAGTTGCTGCCCGACAACGTGCAAGCCATGAAGATCCGCCATCACGGCGACTTCCATCTCGGCCAGATGTTGATCGCCAAGGACGATGTTTTCATCATTGACTTTGAAGGCGAGCCGCAGCGCAGCCTCGAAGAGCGCCGTCGCAAAGCGCCTGCGGCCCGTGACGTCGCCGGCCTCATTCGCTCCATCGACTATTCTGCAACAGTGGCGCTCGAGCGCGCGATCAAGTCGGCGCCCGACGAGCAAGCCAAAATTGCGCGCGCGCTCGACGGATGGCGTGACGCTTCGGTCGCCGCCTTCCTCGCCAGCTATCGAAATTGGTTGAACGACCCGCGGCTTTGGCCCCCCTCACCACAAGATGCTGACCGGCTGCTCGACTTCTTCCTTCTGGAGAAGGCCTTCTATGAAGTCGAATACGAGCTGGCGCATCGGCCGGATTGGCTGCGGGTGCCTCTGGCTGGCACCTGGCGCATTCTTTCGCGATCGGAGCGCATGCCGCCATGAGCTCGCTCACGTCCGAAGCCTATGCCGTCATTGAAGGCCGTCATTCCGATCCGTTTCGCTATCTCGGCCCGCATGTGGAAGGTGACGTACCGCTGGTCCGCGTTTTCCTCCCGGACGCTGAGGACGTCGCCGTCGTCGATGACCAGGGCCACACCAGCGATCTTCAGCGCATTCACGATGCGGGACTGTTCGAAGGCCGGCTTGCAAATGGCGCGCGACGTTATCGCGTCCGCGTGCGCTACGGCGAACGTCAGCTGGAGCTGGAAGATGCATATCGTTTCCCCCCGATCCTCTCCGAGTTCGACCTCTATCTGCTCGGCGAGGGCAGCCACATGCATCTTTACGAGAAGCTCGGGGCGCATCTAATGGTGGTCGACGGCGTTTCAGGTGTTGCGTTTGCAGTGTTTGCGCCGTCTGCGAAACGCGTGAGCGTTGTTGGCGATTTCAATTTGTGGGACGGCCGGCGCCATGCCATGCGGGTGCGCGGAAAGGGTTTCTGGGAAATTTTCGTTCCCGGGGTCCAGCCGGGCGACAAATACAAATACGAGATTATAGGGTCTGACGGCCGTATGCTGCCGTTGAAGTCGGATCCCCTTGCATTCACCGCCGAGCTGCGCCCGAAGACGGCCTCCATCGTGGTTGATCTCGCCGCCGTCAAGCGCCCGCAATCTCTGCCGGCGGGTAGCAATGCGCTGGGCTCCCCCATATCGATCTACGAAGTGCATTTGGGATCCTGGCGGCGAGCACCGCGCGAAGGGGGGCGCTGGCTGAGTTACCGTGAGCTCGCCGAAACGCTGCCTCGTTATGCGGCCGACATGGGCTTCACCCATGTCGAGTTCCTGCCGGTCGCCGAGCATCCGTTCGACGGATCGTGGGGATATCAGCCGACCGGACTGTTTGCACCGACCAGCCGGTTCGGCGGTCCCGCCGACTTTGCAGCTCTGGTCGAAGCCTGCCATGTCGCGGGCTTGGGGGTGATTCTCGATTGGGTCCCCGGCCACTTCCCCGATGATCCTCACGGACTAAGCCAGTTCGACGGCACCGCTCTTTACGAGCACCAGAATCCGCAGCAGGGCCGCCATGTCGATTGGAATACGCTCGTGTACAACTACGGGAGGACCGAAGTCGCCAACTTCCTGCTCGCGAGCGCCCTGTTCTGGCTCGACCACTACAGCATTGACGGGTTGCGCGTGGATGCGGTGGCTTCCATGCTTTATCTCGATTACAGCCGTCCCGAGGGAGGCTGGATCCCGAACAAATATGGCGGGCGGGAGAACCTGGACGCGATCAGTCTTATTCGGCGGTTCAACACCGAAGTGTTTTCACGTTTTCCCAATGCCACCACGGCGGCAGAAGAGTCGACCGCCTGGCCCATGGTGTCGCGGCCGGTCGATTGGGGAGGCCTCGGCTTCGGATACAAGTGGAACATGGGCTGGATGCACGACACGCTCGAATACATCAGCAAGGATCCGATTCATCGCAAGCATCATCACGGGCAAATTCTGTTCGGTTTGCACTACGCCTTTTTCGAGAATTTCATTCTGCCCCTCTCGCATGACGAGGTCGTGCACGGGAAACGATCCATTCTTGGCCGCATGCCCGGAGACGAGTGGCAGCGTTTTGCCAATCTGCGCGCCTACTACGGCTTCATGTATGGCCATCCCGGCAAGAAGCTCCTGTTTATGGGTAACGAATTCGGTCAGCAAAACGAGTGGCAGCATGATCACTCTTTGGATTGGCATTTGCTTGACCA
>CATPCO010000131.1 GCA_955652925.1 uncultured Xanthobacteraceae bacterium
AGCGGATGTGCCGTGAGACCGGAATCATTCGCTTTGGAAAGGTCGAGGACGTGGCCGATCTCGTGACCTTCATCGTGTCCGCGCGCGCCACCTGGCTCACCGGAGCAACCGTTGATCTCGACGGCGGCGAAATTCCCGTGCTGTGAACATCCTGCTCACGCCGGCGCGCCTCGGCGCGGTGGAAGTCCCCAACCGTATCGTCATGCCGCCGATGACCACGCGCACGGCGGATGAGGAGGGTTATGTCACAGAAGATACACTCGCCTATTATCTCGCGCGGGCGCGCGGCGGTGTCGGCCTGATCACGATTGAGATGGCATCGCCCGAGCGAGCCGGACGTCACCGGCGGCGCGAGGTCGGAATCTATGATGATTGCTTCCTGCCCGGGCTCTCGCGTCTCGTCGAGGCCATTCATCGCGTGGGATCGAAGGCCTCGATCCAGCTCGGCCACGGCGGCGGACATACGCGGCGCGACATCTGCGGAGAGACGCCGATTGCGCCCTCGGCAATCCCACACCCCGTGTATGAGACGACCTTCGAGATCATCATTCCGCAGGAGATGACGAAGGAGCGGATCAACCGCACCATCGCTGCGCATGTCTCGGCGGCACTGCGCGCGCAGAAGGCCGGTTTCGACTGCGTCGAAATTCACGCGGCCCACGGCTATCTCATTTCGCAATTCCATGCGCCGTTCGAGAACCGGCGCAACGATGAGTACGGCGGGAGCCTCGAGAACCGCGCCCGCTTTGGCCTCGAAGTGCTGCGTGCAGTGAAGACGGCAGTCGGGGAAATGCCGGTGATCTATCGTCTGTCGGTCGAAGATTTCTTTCCCGGCGGGTTGCGGTTTGAAGAAGGCCTTCAGATCGCGGTCTGGGCGGCTCAGACCGGCGCCGATGCGCTGCACGTGACTGCCGGTCATTACCGGTCGCTGCCATCGGCGCAGATTGTGCTGCCACCGATGCGCGATCCCGACGGCACGTTTCTCGAGCTTGCTGCTCAAGTAAAGAAATCCGTGTCTGTTCCGGTCATCGCGGTCGGGCGTCTGGGCGATCCGGCGCTGGCAGCGCAAGCGGTTGCCACCGGCAAAACGGATTTTGTTGCACTCGGACGCACCCTCATCGCCGAGCCGCAATGGGTGGAGAAGCTGCGCCGTGGCGAGCCGATCCGGCGCTGCCTTGCCTGCAACACCTGCATCAACGAGATGCGCGGGGGAGCGCGCATCGGCTGCGTGGTCAATGGTGCGGCCGGTCGTGAGACCATGTTCGCCAATCCGCGGCCACCGCAAGGCGAGCGCATTGCGGTGATCGGTGCCGGCCCGGCCGGATTGACCTACGCATCGCTGGTGGCGGAAGGAAACGACGTCACCGTATTCGAGAAAGGCAACCAGCCAGGCGGAGGCTTCCGTTATGCCGGCAAGGCGCCGATGTTTCAGGAGGTCGAGGCGAACCCGGCAAGCTTCGAGCGCTACGTCGCCGATCTCCACAAGGCCTGCCGCGCGCGCGGCGTCATCTTCCGCTTTGGGACCGACGTGCGGCGCGAGCGAGCATTGCTCGCAGCCTTCGATCGGATCGTGATTGCGTCGGGTGCGCGCTATCGTTTTGGTCTTGGCCCGATTGCGACGGCAATGCTCGACCGGGGAGTAGGCAGCTGGCCAGGCTTCCGCCAGCTTTTGTCGTGGACGCGCTTTCGCAACTGGTTCTATTACAAGGCGCGCACCGGAACGGCAGAGGAATTGCGGATGTGGGGCAACCAAAAGCAACGCGTGATCGCGATCGGGGATGCGGTTCGTGCGGGCAAGAGCAAAGAGGCAATTTCCAGCGCCTTTGAGGCCGCGCTGCTTCCAAACTCGTAGCCCGGATTGAGCGCAGCCGCCTTCGCCAAGGCTTCGGCGGCCTCACTCTCACATTAGCCCGTCGAAGCTTAGCGGAGACGGGCGAAATCCGGGGAGGTTGTTCCCGGATGCCGCTTCGCTCCATCCGGGCTACAAGTTCACCGACGAATCAACGCTTGGCATCGGACTTGCTATGACAGAAGGCCGTCTGTCATCCTGCGGCGACGCCCCGTAAAGAAGGCATGCTGCCGTGGAAACCGTGCTCACCGAATGGCTTAGCCTGATCATCCGCTGGCTGCATGTGGTTGCCGGCATCGCCTGGATCGGCAGCTCATTCTACTTCATCCATCTCGATCTCAGTCTCAAGCCGCGGGCCGCCCTGCCCGAAGGCGTACAAGGCGACGCCTGGCAGGTGCACGGCGGCGGCTTCTATCACATGATCAAATATCTGGTGGCGCCCGCCCGCATGCCCGATGAGCTGACCTGGTTCAAGTGGGAAGCCTACACCACGTGGCTTTCGGGCTTCGCGCTGCTGGTGCTCATCTATTACGTGAGTGCCGAGCTTTACCTGATCGACAAATCCGTGCTCGACATGAGCGAGCCCACGGCGGCAGCGATCGCCTTTGGCACCCTTCTCGTTGCGTGGCTCATCTACGAGGGATTGTGCCGTTCTCCGCTTGGGAGGCACGAAGTCGCGCTCGCGCTCGCCGGCTATGTGTTTCTGGTCGCGCTGACCTACGGCTTTACCCACGTCTTCAGCGGGCGCGGCGCGCTAACCCAGATCGGCGCGCTCATCGGAACCATCATGGTGGCCAATGTCTTCATCATCATCATTCCGAATCAGAAAAAGACGGTCGATGCCTTGCTCAAGGGAGAAGAACCCAAGGCGGTCTGGGGCGAGGAGGGAAAGCAGCGCTCCGTGCACAACAACTATCTCACGCTTCCGGTCGTGCTGCTGATGATCTCCAATCATTATCCACTGATCTTCGCGACCCGGTTCAACTGGCTCATTGTCGCGATCGTGCTCGCGATCGGCCCGGTGATCCGGCACTTTTTCAATTCCCGCCACGAGGGGAAGGGCAGCCCGTGGTGGACCTGGGGCGTCGCCGCGGCCGGGATGCTCGCCATCGCGTGGCTCTCCGGCGCGGGGCCAAAACAAACATCGGCCGCGGCAGCGCCGCCCGCGGCCGATGTCGCGGCCGCGCATGATGTGATCCTCTCGCGCTGCAGCATGTGCCATATGAACGAGCCGATCTGGCCGGGCGTGCATTCGCCCCCGAAAGACGTGCTGCTCGATGACACGGCGAATATGCGAC
>CATPCO010000132.1 GCA_955652925.1 uncultured Xanthobacteraceae bacterium
ATGTCGGCAACTATGGCGAGGTGTTCGACCGCAACGTCGGTAGCCGCTCCCGGCTTGGCATTCCCCGCGGCATCAATGCGCTCTGGACCCATGGCGGCATGCAGTATGCGCCACCGATTCAATGACAGTTTTCGCTCGATGGTGCTTTGCATCGGCTGATCCTTGCGCGTCGTGGAACGCAGCGGATTTGATCGCATGAGAGCCATGAGGGTTCGGACAGCAGCGGTCATGGCCGCGGCGCTCTCCGCAACCTGCATTGCCGCGCAAGCGCAGATCTATCCTGCGAGAGAGATGAAAGTGGTCGTCGGGCTGCCGGCGGGCAGCGGCGGGGACGTAATCGCTCGCTATTACGCGGATCAGCTCTCCAAGCTATCCGGCAAAGCAGTGATTGTCGAAAACAAGCCCGGCATGATTCTTTCTTTGGGCGCCGATGCAGTGGCGAAGGCACCGCCCGACGGATACACCATCCTCATCACGTCGGTGACGTCATCGCACGCCGCCAATCTCTACAATTTCAAGAAGCTGCCTTACGACCCGATCAAGGATTTTACCCCGGTTGCTTTGCTGCAGCGCAGTTATTTCATTTTGATGGTGCGTCCGGAATCGGGATGGACGACGGTGGCGCAGCTCACCGCCGCGATGAAGCCAAAGGGCGCGCGGGCGAGCTACGGCTATGGCAGCCCGCCCGCGCTTGCATCGGCGGAGCTCTACAAGGCGCGTGCAGCCTTGCAGGCGGTCGGCATCCCGTACCGCAGCTCCGTCAACGCGTTGCCGCAGATGCTCAGCGGCGAGCTCGATTTCCAGTTCATTGATTCCACGCAGGGAACTCCGCTGCTCGAAGGCGGCAGGCTGCGCGGGCTCGCGGTCACCTCGCGCGAGCGCGTGAGCGGAGTCGACCTGCCGCCCATGGCGGAGGCGGCCGGCATTCCTGAATTCGATATCGCGCCGACCTGGGGCGTGTTCCTGCCGGCGGGGGCGCCCGCGCCGGTCGTGGCGCGACTGGAATCATGGTTTGGCGAGATCGTCGAAATGGATGCGACCCGGCGCTTTCTTTCCAACAGCCATGGCGCGCCATTTCCCGGCGGGGCAAAGGAGCTCGCCGACTTCCTTCCGAAGGAAATCAAGAAATGGGAGGAGCTTTCCAGCCTCGCGAAGATAGAACCGCAGTAACCCGACCTATTGCCACCAATCATGGTGCCGATGTGATCTACAGTCTCGACAAATTATTCCTAAAGGCAGGGAAGCTTCTCGGCCTACCCGTGAGCATGGGCATACGAACCAGGTGATCGCAGCAAGATGACGAAGGAGATGATTGGTAGGGTCGCCGTCGTCACTGGCGCCAGCAGCGGACTGGGCCGTGGCATTGCGCAAGCGCTTGCGGCCGCCGGCGCAAAGACGGTTCTCGCAGCACGTCGGACCGAGATGCTCGAAGAAGTGGTCGCCGGAATCCGCGATGCGGGGGGAATCGCTCTCGCAGAGACAACAGACGTCACGCGTGAAGAGGAGGTCTGTCGTCTCTTCAAGAATGTGCGCGAAGCTTGTGGTCGCGTGGATGTGCTCGTGAACAATGCGGGCGTTGCCGCCCACATGCCGATCGAGGACATCACGCTGAAGTACTGGCAGGAGGTTCTCGATGTGAATCTCACGGCTGCGTTCCTGTGCAGCCGCGAGGCGATCAGGATCATGAAGGATCAGGTCCCGCAGGGCGGCCGCATCATCAATATCGGCAGCGTCTCGGCCAAAACGCCACGGCCGGATTCCCTGCCCTATACCGCAACCAAGTTCGCCCTGCATGGAATGACGCATCAACTGACGATGGATGGGCGCAAATACGGCGTGGTTGCGTCGATCGTGCATCCGGGCGCAACATTGAGCAGCTTTTCGACGCGGCGTGGGCGGACCAAGGCCGGACCGGGCACTGCGCCTGAGGACTACATCATGGCGGCGGAAGATGTGGCGAGCGTCGTCGTATTGATGTGCAGCTTGCCGCCGGAAGTGAACCTCTATGAGGCGACAATCCTGCCCAACCATATGCGCTCGTTCATAGGGCGGGGTTGAGCTAATCTGGTTCTGGGCTCGTCAATCCGCCCGAGGGTAAGGAGCCATGCGACGGACTAGAAAGCTCACTGCAATAAATTGGGGCATAAGGCTGGCTGCGGCTTGTCTCGTTACTCTCGCGTCTACCGGCGCAACGCTGGCGCAGCAGTACCCAAGCCGCGTCGTCACGGTCATCGTGCCCTATCCGGCGGGCGGCCCGACCGATCAGCTGGCGCGCCAGATCGCGCCTGCATTGTCTGAAAAGCTCGGCCAAAACTTCATCGTCGAAAACGTGAGCGGCGGCGGCACGACTATTGCGACCGCGCGTGTCGCCCGCGCAGCGCCCGACGGCTACAGCTTGCTCCTGCACAATCTGCAGATTTCAGCGAATGTCTCGCTCTACAGGAATCTCTCGTTCGATACCGAAAAGGATCTCATCCCGATCATCTTCATCAACAATAATCCGCTCATCCTGGTCGGCCGCAAAACGCTTGAGCCGAATACCATCGGAGAGCTGGTCACATACATGAAGTCGCACGTGCTCAAGATCGCGCATCCCGGCGTGGGCGCGACCGGCCATCTCGCGACCTCGCTGCTGCTTCAGGAGGCGCAGGTCAACGCCAACCTCATTCCTTATCGCGGCGCGGCGCCAGCGTTGCAGGATATCATCGGCGGCCACATCGATCTCTTCTTCGCCACCCCGCAGTCGGTGGTCGAGCAGGTCGCGGCGGGACAGCTCAAGGCCTATGGCATGACGGCGAAGGAGAAATCGCCGCAATTTCCGGCCGCGGAAAGCCTCGTCAAAGAGTTCGGGCCGAAGCTTGAGATTCTGTACTGGCACGCGCTGTTTGCGACCGCCGGCACGCCGGACGACATTGTCGCAAAGATCAATGCCGCGATGCAGCAGATCGTCGCAGATCCGGCAACGGTCAAGTCATGGGCCGCGAGCGGGGTCGCACCGTATCCCCAGGATCAGCGCTCGCTTGCCGCCGCCCGCGCCATTCTCAAAAGTGAAGTCGAGCGTTGGGGGCGGGTCGTGCGCGACAATCACATAGAGGGGCAGATGTAACTCGGCACCGTGGAATGGATTGCGTTCATCGGTTCAGGGAGGGGAAGGTGAAATCCTGGCTGCTCGCATTTGCATGCGCATTCGAATTGCTGCAGGTGGGTTCAAGCCATGCAGCATCCTACTCCATCGGGGGGTTTACGTTGGGCGAACCCGTGCGCCGAAATCGCAATTTCGGTTCCTATCAGTGCGAGTCAGGCGTCTTTCCCGGGATCACCGAATGCAGCAGGCGACAGCAACGAAATGCCGGATCCACGAGCACTGTTCCGGACAAAGTCATGTACGCGGAAGATGGAACCGCGGTGTATCTGCTGGCGAATGTTTCGTCCGTTGCGCTGAGCGACGATGTGATTGGCAGGGAGATTGACAGTCTCTCAAACGCCTTCAAGGAGCAACCGAAGAAGCTCGAGCGCGTGCCTGCGCGCGGCGGCTTGCCGAGTGCGGTGATTGCCGTCTGGGGAGATGTTGAGCTGCGTGCGCTGCGGCCGGAAGACTTGCGCGGAGATTCCGATCCGATCTGGCCTGGAATTTTTCTTGACCCGCTCGGCGACATGGATCGC
>CATPCO010000133.1 GCA_955652925.1 uncultured Xanthobacteraceae bacterium
CGCGCAAGCGCGCGATCCGACCTCTCCCTTCGGGCCCCTTTGGGAGAGGTGCCGAACCCGCGGCGCCATCGTACCTTCACTTCACCGGAATGCGCTCTTGAGCTCGCGACGCTTGCACAAACTCTGTCGGAGACAGGAACCGTCCGCCACGGCCGGCGTTACCATCGCACGGGACGGGCTCCATAGGACCCTCTGAGCTCGTCGTCCCAGACTGACAACCCCGCTTCGGCGAGGTTTTTTTCCGGGCGCGCAGGATGTTACGCTGTTTGGGTTGTGCTGCGCATTTGCGCGCTTACATAACCGGCAGCGTCGCGTACCTCCCAGCCCCCTGCGATACGCGGCGCAAAGGAGCCCCGGCAGCGTAAAGTGGCCGGGGCTTCGGATTCCAGATCGGCGATATGCGCCAGGGCCGCAGCAGTGCGGGCGCTCGCCATAAGATAAAATTAATATTATCGAATGATTTCAGCGCCGCCGTAAAATCCCGCCAACAACTTGCAGCAACAATAGCCGCGTTCCGGCCGAGCTTTGTGCGCGCGTATGTGCCCGGCGAAGCTCGTACAAAACGAGTAGGGCGCGAGCGGGATGCTTAGGTTTCTCAGCGTATTTGCGATCGCAGCGAGTCTCTCAATTGCTCTGATGCCGAAAGCCCACGCCGGCTGGTGTGGCGGCGGGGCGAACTGCGGCTGCGGAGTGGTCGTGGTCGCACAGCCCTGTGCGCCGGAAATGTATCTGGTCAACCAGGGACCCGTATTTTCCGGGCCCGGACACTATCTCCACCAATTGGCCGATTCGCCACCCTGCTGCTACCCGAATGTCGGCTTCGTCTATAGCGGCTATCCCTATGGGGAATACGGCCCGGGTGGTTATCCCCGCGGCTCTTACAGCCCCTATGTCGGGTATCCCTACGCGGAACCTTACCCTGCCCTCGGTCGCTGGCCGCACGGGCGGCGACACCGCCATTACCATCGATCGGCTCGCGCCCGGCATTAGATCCGGAGGCGTAGCCTGGGTTGAGCGGAAAGCGAAACCCAGGGCACTGCACTCCCGGGTTTCACTGCGTTCAACCCGGGCTACCTTCCGGTGCCTCCAACCAATCGCTTGCGTGCGATGTAAAGCGCCAGCGCCGCGGCATTGGAGACGTTGAGGCTTTTGATCCGGCCGGGAAGGTCGAGCCGCGCCAGGTAATCGCAGCTCGCGCGCGTGAGTTGGCGCAGCCCCTTGCCTTCGGCGCCCAGGATGAGTGCGAGCGGCGCACGCACGGCCGTGCCGGCCAAGTCGTCCCCCCCGCCGCTGTCGAGGCCGATGACGAGAAACCCGCGCTCGCGCAGCTGCTCGATCGCCCTTGCAAGGTTTGGCACCGTAATCAGCGATACATATTCGAGCGCGCCGGAGGCGGACTTCGCCAACACGCCGGAGGCCTGCGGGCTGTGGCGGGCAGTGGTGACAACGGCAGCGACGTCAAATGCGGCCGCCGTGCGTAAGATTGCTCCCACATTATGCGGGTCGGTAATCTGGTCGAGCACCAGCACCAAATCGCTCCGCTCAATCTCATCCAGCTCGGGCGAGGGGAGGGGATCGGCTTCCGCCAGGACACCATTGTGCACGGCGTCTGGCGAAAGACGGCGCGCGATCATTTCCGGGCGAACCGGCTCCAACTCTGCCCGCAGCGGCACGCCCTCCTGCGCAAGGCGGCGCGCTGCATTCTCCGTCGCGAACAGCCGCCGGATGCGCCGTTGTGGATTTTCAAGCGCTGCCTTTACGGTGTGCCAACCGTAGAGAATGACGGTACCGTCATGTTTTGCCTGCGTCTGCCTGCTGCTCGATCTGTTCTTGCTGGGCATGGAGATGTGCGCTGATCTCTCACGTCGGCCGCGCCCGATGTGCTGCCGATGGAGGCTTCAAGACGGGTAGATCGGGATTCCGAGACTGCGCGCGCCGGCGAGCAGCCTCTGGTCAAGGCTCGCGACTTCCACCTTCTGGCGTCGAGAGCGAAGAAACTCGATCGATGCGAGATGAAGTGCATCGAGCGTCCGGACGGCTACCGGGTAGGGCTCCAGCGCTCGCGCGAGCACCGGCGGAGCGAGCTCGATGAGCGCAACGCCGGCGATCAACGCGCGGGCTGCATCGCCATGACTGCGAGCGAGGCCGCGCACGTGAATGCGATTCCAGACCTCGTATTCCAAAAGCCGGCTTGATATCAGCGGCTGCCACCAGATCGTTTCCGGCAATGCGTGATCCTGGGTGAGCAGTTGCGCGAGTGCGACCGAGCCGTCGATGTAGATCATTCATCCGCTCGATCGGACGCCAGATCTTTGAGGAGCTCCCGCACCGTCATCACGGGCTGCGCGGATGGCGGTCCGCGCGTTGTCAGCGTTGGCGGCGTTACCCAGCCCTCGCGAACCGCCTCGGCCAAGAGCGTGTCGGAAAGAAACGCACTGCGCCCGGCCTGGGGTGGGCCAAGCTCGGCGACCACGCGGTCGCGGTCCGTGACCAGCACGATTTCGCCAGCAGCTGCGATGCGAACATATTCGCTGAGCTTGTTTTTGAGCACTTTGAGGCCGATGGAACGCATGTCCGAGGGTAGCTACTTGAAGCTACTTGGGTCAAGCGACGGCCGGGGTTGCTGGGGCCAAAACACCGGGAAATTCGCTGCAAAGGCTGACCCCTGCGGCCAAGCGCATGCGGCTGTACCGAGACCGGCGGCGCAAAAGCTTCGTTGATGGCAGAAGCTGCAAACCAGAGTTTGACTGATCCTGGCCCGATTCCTGGCCCGATCACGCTCGTGATGCTGCTGCGCTTCAACGGTATCGGCGCCAGCGCAGAAAACAGCGTCATCGGCCGATCAAACCCTGCAAACTTCGAAGATGTGAGTTACGATGAGTCGGTAAGTGCTGCGGCACAGAAACGCCGAAATGGTCCTGTATGCAGCGCATCTCGATGGCGTTGCGAGGAGCCTGCAATCGAATGGATTCCCTTGCGCAAGAAGCTACTCTGATGGCTGCACCGCCCTGTCAGGTTCTCATGGTCCACCCGCGGTTCACGGCGCCATCTTTTTGGAACTGCCGGGTCAGTTGCGAGCTATTCGGGGCGCGTTATCCATCGCCTCCACTTGGCCTCATCACGGTGGCCGCGCTATTGCCGCCATCGTGGGAAGTGCGCTTGGTTGATCGAAATACTGACGATCTCACGCCCGCTGACCTGGATGCGGCTGACCTCATCATGACAGGGGGTATGATTTCTCAGCGAGCCGACACTCTCGCGATCATAAAGATGTGCAAGGCGCAGCGAAAACCCGTGGTCATCGGTGGTCCCGATGTCAGTTCCAATCCGCACATTTTCGCGGAGGCGGATTTCCAGGTCCTCGGGGAAGCTGAAAGCGTTATCGAGGTGTTCGTCAAGGCCTGGACATCCGGCAAAAGACAGGGGGTATTCGAGGCTGACCGGTTCCAGGTCGATATGACACGAAGTCCAATTCCGCGCTTCGAGCTTCTCCAATTCGATCACTACATCCAAATGGCGGTGCAATTTTCACGCGGATGTCCTTTCAATTGCGAATTTTGTGACATTATCGAGCTTTATGGCCGCGTGCCGCGAACCAAAACAAGGCAGCAGATAGTGGCGGAGCTCGATGTCCTATATCAGCTCGGTTACCGCGGCCGCGTCTTCTTTGTCGATGACAACTTCGTGGGCAACAAGAAGGAGCTCCGGCGCTTACTGCCGGTCCTGATCGAATGGCAAAGGTTGCGAAAATATCCATTCGAGTTTTTAACTCAGGCTTCAATCAATCTTGCCGACGATTCTCAGTTGCTCGAAACGATGCGGAAAGCCAATTTCTTTGCGGTCTTCATCGGTATCGAGAGCCCGGATACCGATACGTTGATCTCGATGCAAAAGAAGCAGAACACCCGGCGCAATCTCGCGACAAGCATCAATCGGATTCATGCGGCGGGGATTTTTGTAATGGCAGGTTTTATCATCGGGTTCGACAGCGAGAACGGAAGCGTCGCCGACAGCATTATCGAGTGCATCGAGGCGACCTCAATTCCGGTCTGCCTGGTCGGTCTCCTCTACGCTCTGGCAAATACGCAGCTGAGCCGCCGGTTGCAACGCGAAGGTCGGCTCTATCCGGATCCGGACTTCACGCTGACGGCAGACGTCATAGGTGACCAATGCAGTGCCGGGCTCAACTTCAAGACCGCGCGACCGCGCCGCGACATCTTGGATGATTACGACCGCATTCTCGAGACCATTTACCGGCCAGCTGAATATTTTGTGCGAGTGCGCAAGGTTGGTCGTATTCTCAACCGTCCAAAGCTTGGCGCAGTACCGCTGCTGCGCAGGATCTTTCGCGAGCTGCCGGCATTTGCGCGGCTTGCCTGGTCGTCGACCAGGCATCCTGACTTGCGAAAACACTTCTGGCGCACGATCCTTGACTGTGCCATCCACAATCCCCGCTCGCTCCCTTCTGTTTGCATGATGATCGCCCTTTATTTGCATTTCGGACCGTTCAGCCAATATGTCAGGCAAATTGTGCGGCATGACATTGCGCTCATAGACCGCGGTGAATGGACGGAATCACAGTGGATCGCTGGCTCGCAGCCTGTGCTCGTGCCGGCTTGAGACCTTGGCTCCATTAAGGGAAGGGCGCTCTCCGGCCACAAGACGGACCGTGCCTACGGAGGCTATGCCAAGCGCACTATGGAGCGGGCCTTGGCCGCGACCCGCAAGCGGCATGCCCACTTGCTGGCGAACGCCGAGGGAACAAGATTTCAGAATGAAGGGCGGAAACCGTTTCAGAATGAAGGAACCGGTGATGACCAAGTCATTGCCTAACGCCTTGAGGGTGTTTAACTACCGGCGATCCGGGGGAGTGACCCGAGCGGCAAAGGGGGCGGACTGTAAATCCGCTGGCTTACGCCTTCGTAGGTTCGAGTCCTACCTCCCCCACCAAGCGCACGGCAGAGGACGGATGACGACAGAGGACAGATAGCGCGCGCTGACATCCGTCTTCCGTCCTCCGTTATTTCAAAGCGGGTGTAGCTCAATGGTAGAGCAACAGCCTTCCAAGCTGATGACGAGGGTTCGATTCCCTTCACCCGCTCCAATACGACTCTGGTCATCTGGCCTCTGCCCCCTGTGACCTCTGCCCTTGCAAACCCGGCTCCCTTGATGCATCTACAGTGCGCGGCGGGCCCCTCGGCGCCGCCGCAAACGCTTGCGGAGGAGTGTAGCTCAATGGCTAGAGCACCGGTCTCCAAAACCGGGGGTTGCGGGTTCGAGTCCCTCCACTCCTGCCAGGCATAGTCCGGCTCAGTCAAAAAGGCTTAGGTTAAGCAACACGTTAAGCCGCAGCCAGACGAGCGGCAGACAAACCCATGGCGAGAGTCAGTCCTTTCAAATTCATGCAGGAGGTGCGCGCCGAGGCGCAGAAGGTCACTTGGCCCACACGGCGCGAAACCTTGGTTACGACAGCCATGGTGTTCGTCATGGTAGCCGCGGCCGCCGCGTTCTTCTTCGTGGCAGACCGCATCATGTTGTTCGCCGTCACCATCATCCTCGGGATCGGTGGCTGAAGGAACAGGCGCAATGGGCGAGAAGCATTGGTACATCGTGCAGGCCTACTCGAATTTCGAGCGCAAGGTCGCCGATTCCATTCGCGAGCAGGCGAAGCAGCGCCACCTCGATCATCTGTTCGAGGAGGTCATGGTGCCGACCGAGAAGGTCGTTGAAGTGCGCCGGGGACAGAAGATCGATGCCGAGCGCAAGTTCTTTCCGGGCTATGTGCTGGTGAAGATGGATCTGACCGACGAGGCCTATCATCTCATCAAGAATACACCGAAGGTGACCGGCTTCCTCGGCGCAGACAACAAGCCCAAGCCGATCTCGGAAGCCGAGGCGCAGCGCATCATGCTTCAGGTCCAGGAAGGTATCGAGCGGCCGAAGCCCTCGGTGTCATTCGAAGTGGGCGAGCAGGTGCGCGTGTCGGAAGGCCCGTTTGCGTCCTTCAACGGCGTGGTCGAGGAGGTCGACGATGGCCGTTCACGCCTTAAGGTGGCTGTCTCTATTTTCGGCCGGCCGACCCG
>CATPCO010000134.1 GCA_955652925.1 uncultured Xanthobacteraceae bacterium
CACGAACTCTACTCCGATCTGTGGCACGCGGCACTCACCGCGGGTCCCTCCATCCGTGCCGGCGCCCCACAGGTCAAACATGACTTCGCAACCATGTCGCACGAGGAGCTCGGCACTTTCTTTCGCGGGCTGCATGCCGGCGCGCTCGCCACCGGAGAGCAGTTGGCGAATACCTACGAATTCGAACGGTTTCATCGCCTGCTCGATGTAGGCGGCGGCTCGGGAGGCCTGGCCATCGCCGCCTGCCAGCGCTGTCCTGGTCTCACTGCGACGATTATTGACCTGCCGAGAGTGGCGCCAATTGCGCGAGCGATGGTGAGCGAGGCGAAGCTTGGAGATCGCGTCGAGGTGGTGGACGGGGATATTTCTCGTGACGTGCCACCGGGGCGGTCGGACGTGGCAGTGCTCCGCAACCTCATTCAGGTGCTGGGACCGGGTCAGGCGCGCAACGCCTTGCGCAACGTTGGAGCAGCGGTCGAGCCGGGAGGTTCGCTCATCATCGTAGGTCACGTGCTCGAGGATAATCGGCTTGCACCCGCCGCGGCGGTCCGGCTCAATCTCGCGTTTGTCAGCATCTACGATGCAGGACAAGCCTATACGGAAGGCGAGCATCGCAGCTGGCTTGCGCAAGCCGGATTCACCGATATGGAGGTGCATTACGGGGCCTCTCCCGGAGGCGCGAGCATCGTCACCGCGCGCAAGATTTAGCTCTCTCGCAGCGAGCCTGTGGCACAAGGGCGGGTTTAAAACCCGCCCCTACAAGCTTCGCGACCGCGATGTGCTTCCCGTCCGGAGTTTGCGGGACGCTTGTCACATGCGATTGCCCTGCCCTTGCAGGGGAGGGATGAGAGGAGGAACTTGAGTGGGAAAGAGCTACGATTACGTCATTGTCGGCGGCGGCTCCGCCGGATGCGTGCTGGCGAACCGGCTCAGCGAAGACGGCGTCGCGCGCGTGCTGCTCATCGAGGCGGGCGGGCGCGACCTCCATCCCTTCATCCATATCCCGCTTGGCATGGGCAAGATGCACGAGCGCGACATGTTCAACTGGGGCTACGCCACGGACCGCGAGCCCAATCTCAACGGCCGGCGGATCGAGGCCATGCGCGGCAAGGTGCTGGGCGGCTCCTCCTCCATCAACGTGATGGCCTACACGCGCGGCCATCGCGGCGATTACGACCGATGGGCGCAAAAAGGCGCGCTCGGCTGGTCCTATGCGGACGTGCTTGCTTATTTCAAGCGCTGCGAGACCTGGGAGGGCGGTGAAAACGCCTGGCGCGGGGGATCGGGGCCGGTCGGCACCGAGTTCGCGAAGACCCGCGATCCCATCTATGACGCATGGATCGAGGCCGCGAACGCCGCGGGGCTGCCGGTGACCGACGATTACAACGGCCGCCAGCAGGAGGGATTCGGCCGCGGCCAATACACAATCCGCAATGGCTACCGGTCATCGGCGTCGAACGCCTATCTTCGGCCGGCTCGCGGCCGGCGTAACCTGACGGTGGCGACCCGCGCCGAGGCTTCGCGCGTGCTGATGCAGGGAACGCGAGCAACCGGCATCGAATACCGCAACGGACAGGGCCAAACCGTTGCGGCGAGAGCCGATCGCGAAGTGATCCTCTGCGCGGGCGCGTTCAACACGCCGCCCTTGCTCATGCGCTCCGGCATCGGCCCGGCATCCCATCTCGCCGATATGGGCATAAAGACCGCGATCGATCTGCCGGTGGGTAAAAATCTGCAGGATCATCTCGCGGTGATGATCTCGTTCGCACGGCGCGACGGAAGCACCTTCCGCCAAGAGATGCGGTTCGACCGCATGGCCGTCTCAATGCTGCGCGCCTATTTCTTCGGCAGCGGACCCGGGACCGTGGTTCCCGGCGGGCTGCATGCCTTCATCAAGACGCGCCCGGAGCTCGCGGTCCCCGACATCGAGTTCATGTTCCGGGGAGCGCCGGCGGACACCCATCTCTGGTTCCCGCTCGTGCGGCCGGCTTATCGCGACGGCTACGGCATTCGCCCGACGCTGCTCCATCCCGACAGCCGGGGACAGATTCTGCTCCGTTCCACAAATCCCAGCGATCCGCCGCGCATCGTCTACAATTTCTTCTCCGCGCCGGACGATCTGCCGCGGCTGCGCGAAGGCTTCAAGCGAGGGCGCATCGTCGCCTACCAGCAGGCGATGAATGCTTTTCGCGACAGCGAGACTTCACCCGGGCCGCAGGTGAAGACGGACGCCGACATCGATGCCTTCATCAGGCAGACTGCAATCACCGCGCATCACCCATGCGGAACCTGCGCGATGGGGATCGGCCCCCAAGCGGTCACCGATCCGCAGCTGCGCGTACGCGGCGCCGAGCGCCTGCGCGTGGTTGATGCCTCCGTCATGCCCGATCTCGTCTCCGCCCACATCAACGCTTGTGTGCTCATGATCGCGGAGAAGGCAGCCGACATGATACTGGGCAAGCCGCCGCTCCCGGCTGATCTTGCCGCGTAAGGTGGGCAAAGGCGCGCGTTTGGATGACCATGCGCCACTCTCGCAGTAGGTGCGCACGGTGCGCAAATGCGCACCTTTGCGCACCCTACCGATCGGTGCTCATGCGCGGGCGAAGCCGTTGGATTTGCAGCTGGGCGAGGAACGGCACCAGCGGATGCGCGCCCATTTTC
>CATPCO010000135.1 GCA_955652925.1 uncultured Xanthobacteraceae bacterium
ACTATATCTGGTATGGCCTTACGGACGACCCCGTCAGATTGCACACACAATGCAGCAGATGGCAATAAATTGGCTGGGAAGAGGTAAGGAGGGAAGAATCGCGAGAGCGACATCGAGTGTAGCGCAAGTGGCGAGCAAAGACAACGCTGCGTATTGAGCTTGTCAAACCTCGTTAGAAATGTCCCCATCCTTACCTGTCATGAAAATTAGCCTAGCCTATGCCGCTTTTTGCTGGAGCGCTAGTGTGACGGAGTAGCCCAAACGTTCCAGTCGATGAACCAAGTTGCGGGTCAGGTGATTCTTGTTGAGCTTATCGAGGTAGAGGTCGCCGAGATCATTGTAGGAGACGTTTTGGGAGATCATGTGATAGACGGATACCAAGATCTTATGGCCGATCGCCACCGCGGCACGCTTATACCCACGCCGCGCCTTGAGACGGTAAAACTTGTCTCGCAAGTAGGTGCCTTTCGTCCTAGCCGCCGCATGCGCCGCCTCGACTAAGGCCGTCTTCAAGTACACGTTGCCTTTGGGGATACGGCTGCTCTTGCGCTTACCGGCCGATTCGTTATTGCCGGGACAAACTCCGGCCCAAGAAGCCAGTTGGGAAACACTCTGGAAGACACTCATGTCTACGCCTAATTCGGCAATGATCACCGCGGCCAGAGTCCAGTCTACGCCAGGGATCTCATCCAATAAGGCCAGCTGCCCCGTATAGGGCTCGAGCTTCTCCTGGATGCGTGCTTGACAATAAGAACATTTGTCTTGACAGACGGCTTCAATCCAGTTAATAAAACGATTTAATAGACTGCGCCAGTGGGACGATCCGTTGATTTGCAAGCTGAATCAAATACGACCAGCACACACGATCCCAAAGATCCGCGCAGCTCAGTCGGCTATGCGATCCGGGAAGTTTACGCTGGTACTTTTACGAAGGACGGGAGCTTTGTCGACTTGGCTAAGCATGTACCCGACGGGAGTCAGACCGTGATCCATGCCTCGTCGATTGATCCCCGGCACTCGGCTTCCGATCTCGACAGGGCGGCTGGCGATCAGACTGGCATGGACTTTTCTATAGCAGCGGCATCACCAACAACCTGCCAGCCATGATTCCGATTGCCATGCTCTACAGCGCTCCCGGAAGACCGGCGGCGGAGACTGCAAAGGTGCGACCCACTGAACACAGGCCCGTTGAAGTATGAGCTTTCCCAGGAGCGATGAAATGATTCGTAATCGACCAGCAAAATTGTCCAATGTAACGGCGGCGATCAACATGCTTCTGATGGTCGTCTTTCTGCTTCTTGCCCCGACGATATTGGCGCAGCCGCTGTCGGTCAAGTGGGAGGAATTGACCTCGGCCGAGTTCGTGAAGGCCATTCAGCAGGCGCAAGGGATATGCCTGCTGCCGGTCGGCATCATGGAGAAACATGGGTTGCACCTGCCTCTGGGAAATGACTTGATCAACGTGCGTTACGCATCCTTGCAAGCAGCGGAACAGGATTATGCGGTTGTGTTTCCTGAGTACTACGTTTCGCAGATTTTTGAAGCGCGACACTAGCCTGGAACCGTCGCCTACAGCGCCCATCTCCAGCTTGAGCTTCTGCAGGAAACCACCGACGAGATGGGACGGAACGGGTGCAAACGGGTCATCATCGTGAATAGTCACGGCGGGAACGTAAATCTGCTGCCGTTCTTTGCTCAGTCACAACTCGCGTCACCCCATGACTACATCGTTTATGTCTTCATGCGGCCTTCGCACGAGAACATGGCCGGACGTCCTCCCATGAAGTCCTCCGGCCATGCGGTTGATTTTCACGCCGGCGAGGGGGAAACCTCTCGCACTATGGTCGCGCGTCCCGACCTGGTCCATCTGGACAGAGCAAAGGATGAGTCCGGCGCGGACCAGGCACGACAAAAGCTCCCGGACAGCTTGTACACAGGGATCTGGTGGTATGCTCGTTTTCCCAACCACTACGCTGGAGATGGTTCGGTTGCCAGCAGAGAACTCGGTGAGTTCGACACCAAGACGCTGATCTCCGATTTGGTGACAGCCATCCGCGCGGTGAAGAACGACAGTGAAGGACTGAAGCTGCAACAGCAATTCTTCGAAGAAGCGACTCATCCATTGGATACAAAGCAATAGCAACAGGCGATCATAGGTCATTCGGAGTCGGAGGGCTCATGCACGACTTTGCATGCAGTACATTGCGGATGTTCGGACGAATTTCAGCTTTATTATTGCTGGGATTTTTGCTGTTTCCTTCGCGCTCTGGTTGCCAAACGATCCCCGTCGACATCTGGCGAGACGATGGCCTGCCACCAAACGTTCCCATGTTCATTTCCGAACTGAACATTGCCTGGAACACCGGCGAGTCATTTGTCGACATCTTCGGCGGACTTTGGTTGGCGGATTACGTGGGGGCGTTCCTGAACGCGGGCGGGAGCGGCCTCTACTACTTTCATTACTTGCCGGTTAGGCTCTATCACGGCTGTAATGGCTCGATGGGAACGTTCGCCATGTTCACTGTTGACTCGAAATATCAGATCCAGCAGCCCACGTCACAGTATTTTGCCAGCCAGTTGATCAATCAGGAGTGGGTACAGCCTGGAAATGCAAACATCAATTATTCGCGGCCAGCGCCGATATCGCCGACCCGGCGGGTCACCCTTTGGTGACTGCTTATGCGGTGCAGCGCCCGGACGGACAGTGGGCGCTCATGATCATCAACAAGGATCAGGA
>CATPCO010000136.1 GCA_955652925.1 uncultured Xanthobacteraceae bacterium
CCCGCCCGAGTGCCGGCCGTGCTCCCTTGCGGCCGGTAACTCAGGGCGTGTCCGGCCGGGTCTCCGGCAACAGAGCGGCCAATCCCAAGCCGCAGACCGCCGTGAATGCGAGACCATAAAAGGTGAGAACGCTGCCGAAGTGATCGAGCGTGTAGCCCGCAAGCGTTGTGCTCAGCGCTGCGCCAATTCCGACCGCGCTGCCGACAATACCAAGACCGAGGTTGAAGCGCCCAGTACCGCGCGTGATATCCGCCACAATGAGCGGCAGCGTTACTCCGAGGATGGCAGCGCACACCCCGTCGAGCGCCTGCACGGCAAGAATGAGATACGGGTTGCTTACCAGCGCAAACAGCACGCCGCGCAGCGCCAGCGCCGCGAAACAGGCAACCAGGAGCGGCCGGCGTCCCCAGGAATCGGCGCGCCGTCCGACCAATGGTGCACATCCGGCAACGATAAGTTGCGGCACCACAATGCAGGCCCCGATCAATGTGGAAGCCCATTGGCTCGACCGCATGGTCAAAATGCTTCCCATCATCGGGAGCATCGCCGCGTTTGCCAGCTGGAACAACAAAACACAGGCCGCAAAAAGAAGGAGCCGCCGATCGACAAACAGACTGCCGGGACCTGACGCTGCGGTTACGACACTCTCCTGCTTGAAGACCATAAAGTCTTTCGAGCGAATGCGCATAAGCGCCAGGATCGCCGGAGCGGCAAGCGCCGCGGTGAGAAAGAATACCCCCTGATTGGATATGTAGCCGCAAAGGCCCATTCCCGCAGCGGCAACGCCGTTGCCGATGGAAGCGAATCGCGCGTTGCGTCCAAGCCGCGCCCCGAGCGCGGCATGGCCGACGAGACCAAGGCTGATCGCGGCAACGACCGGCCCCAGTACGCAGCTCGCAGCCGCGTGCAACATGCGCGAGCCCATGACCACCGCAAAGTTCGGCCAGATCGCGAGCGCCAACGCGCTCAAGCAAATCGCCGTGACCGCGATCCCTCCAAGGAGACGCGCTGAGCGCGCCGCGTCCACCAAGGCACCGCCCGGCATCTGGCCCGCGAGAGCAACCAGCCCTCCCGCGGTGAGGACGAGACCGATATCCAACTGCGCCCATTCATGGGCGGTGAGATAAATCGCAACGAAGGGTCCGAAACCTGTCTGGATGTCGGCCAAAAAGAAGGTGAACCAGTCGAGCCCGCGCTCGCTGGCGACCGGCGAGCGGGATTGCGCCGCCGTTTGCCCCGGCGAGGCAGACGGTGAAAGAATGGGTTCGGCGCGGCGGTCGAAGCGACCGCCGTCGAATTCCAAAGCGAGTGTTGACAGCCCACATACTCCGGCGCCGCAGGGGACTGACGGCGTCGTTTATCGGCCGAGTGCCCCACGCATCGGCCGCCCCTCAATATCTCGGCACCTCAGTGGAACCTTTCTTTGCGAAGCGGTGCCGGTCTTCTCGATCGGACTGAGTATGCGCAAAGACGGCAATTTTGAGAAATCGTCAAGCAACCAAACAGAATTCCAAAATGAGCGGGGGAGTTGGAACTTTGGCGTAGAGAACGGGGGAACTTTGCGCTGTCAGCCCCGCGAAAAGTTCCACCAGCCATTTCCAGAGGTATTAGGATTATCCACTGGGTTCCATGCAGGCAACAACAATGGCGCGCTGGCGTGTGGGGGTAGACTCGGGCGGGACGTTCACGGACATTTGTCTCTTTGAAGAGGACGAGGGCCGGCTTGAAATCTGGAAAGTACCCTCCACGCCCGATGATCCTTCGCGCGGCATTGCGGATGCCGTCGAGCAGGGAATGCGCCGCGTCGCCGCCGATGTGAACATACCGCCGGCCGCTTGCGTCACCTATTTCGGCCATGGCACCACCATCGCGACCAATGCGCTTATCCAGCATCGCGGCATAACCCCTGCCCTTCTGACGACCGCGGGATTTCGAGACCTCCTCGAAATCGGGCGGCAGAAGCGGCCTGATCTCTACGATCTTTTCGCGGACAAGCCGCTCACCCTGGTGCCGCGCAATCTGCGCCTCGAGATCTCCGAGCGCGTGCGCCATGACGGCGAGATCGAAACACCGCTCGATCTGCGCGCAGTGGGCGAGGCGGCCAAGAAGCTGCGAGCGGCCAATGCCGGCGCAGTTGCCATCTGTTTCCTCTATAGCTTCGTGCGGCCCGAGCACGAGCGAGAAGCAAAGCGCATTGTCGAGGAGGAACTGCCCGGCGTCTTTGTTTGCGCGAGCCACGAGATCGCGCCGGAATTTCGCGAGTTCGAGCGCCTCTCCACCACAGTGGTGAATGCCTATCTCGGGCCGGTCATGCGCGGTTACATCAGCAAGCTTGCGCCGCGCCTGGCTGCGCTCGGCATGACCGCGACCGCGCACATCACCCAATCCAATGGCGGCGTCATCGGATTCGAAACGGCGGCGGCCATGCCGGTGCGCACGGTACTCTCGGGCCCCTCGACCGGCGTGGTCGGCGCTCAAGCGGTGGGCAAGGCGGCCGGGTTTGAAAACCTGATCACCTTCGACATGGGCGGCACGTCAACGGATGTTGCGCTCCTCAAGCATGGAGAGCCGCGCCTTGCCTCCGAGGCAACCGTGCATGGCTATCCCGTGAAGGCCCCGATGCTCGACATCCACACGGTCGGAGCAGGCGGCGGATCGATTGCGTTTGTCGACAGCGGCGGGCTCCTGAAAGTCGGGCCGCGCAGCGCCGGTGCCGATCCGGGACCGGTTTGCTACGGGCGCGGCAACAGCGAGCCGACGGTGACCGACGCCAATATTGTGCTCCAGACGCTCAACCCATCTTATCTGCTCGGCGGGCGCATGGCGGTGCGGCAGGATCTTGCGAAACAAGCGATCGGGGGGCTCGCCGAGAAGCTCGATCTCTCGCCGATTGAGACCGCCCAGGGCATCATTTCCGTGGTCACCGCCAACATGGCGCGCGCGATCCGGGTCATCTCGGTCCAGCGTGGTCACGATCCGCGCGACTATACTCTCGTCGCATTTGGTGGCGCCGGCCCCCTGCATGCGGCGCGCCTTGCGCGGGAGCTTGAGATCCGTCGCATCCTCGTCCCGCGCGCTCCCGGCATTCTTTGCGCCATGGGACTTCTTCTGACCGACCTGCGGGCCGATTTCGCCGCAACGCGGCTTGTCTCGCTCGGACCGGATGCCATCGAGAAGATTCAAAATGTCTTTGCTGCGCTGGAGCAGCAGGCGGAGGCCTGGTTCGCGCGCGAAAAGATTGCTGCCGAGGTGCGTGCTCTGCAACGCATGGTCGACATGCGCTATGCGGGCCAGAACTACGAGCTCGCGGTGAGCCTCCCGCAAGGCCCGATCACGGCGGACAGCATTGGCCTCCTCGCGCGCGGTTTTGCTCAGGCGCATGAACGAATGTACGGTTTCGTCGCTGACAACGAGCCGGTTCAGCTGGTGACCTTCCGTTTGGAGGCGCTGGGCCGGGTGCGTAAGGCAAAGATCAATGCCGAGCCGCTTGCGGGGCCGGATGCAATCGGCGCGATGCGCGAGCGCCGCGAGATATGGATCGGCGAGGAGAAGAGCGCCGTACCTTGCCCGATTTACGTGCGCGATCGGCTCAGGCCCGGCAATGCGTTCGTCGGGCCTGCGGTGGTCGAGCAGATGGACGCAACGACATTCGTCCTTCCGGGCATGCGGGCGCGTGTGGACGCTTATTCGAACATGATCCTGGAGGCGCCATGAACATTGCCAACATTGCCGCCCCGCCGCGACGCCCTCTGAATCTCGACCCGATCACGGTCGAAGTGATCGGATCTGCGCTCGCCTCCATCGTGGAGGAGACAGGCGAAGCGCTGGTGCGTGCCTCCTGTTCGACCAACATCAAGGAGCGGCGTGACTGTTCGACCGCGCTGTTCAACACGCGCGGCGAGACGCTGTGCCAGGCCGAGCACATTCCCATCCATCTCGGCAGCTTCATCGGGATCGTCCCGCATGTTCTCAAGCATCACGCCATCGCCGATATGCGACCCGGCGACGTGTTCGTCGGCAACGATGCCTATGCCGGCGGCGGGACGCATCTGCCCGACATCGTGCTCGCCGAGCCGATCTTCGTGGAAGGCGCGCTCGTTGCGTGGACCGTCAATCTCGCCCATCACGCCGATTTCGCCGATCGCGGCCACGCTCACATCTATCAGGAAGGACTGCGCATTCCTCCCATCCGGCTCTATCGTGGGGGCGAATTGCAAAAGGACGTTCTCGATCTCATTCTGTTGAATTGCCAGGTGCCGCGCGAACGCCTTTCGGATCTGCGTGCCCAGATGGCAGCGAACAGGCTCGGCGTCGAGCGCTTCCAGGCGCTGTGCGCAAAATACGGTGTCGCGGGCGTGCTCGCCGCCGGCGAGGCGCTGCTTGATTATGCCGAGCGCAAGATGCGCGCGGCATTGGCCTCCATGCCCGCCGGCAGCTACCGCTTCGAGGACGTGTTCGATCAGGTGGAGATCGAGGACGATCTGACCGTCTCGGTCGAGATCACCATCGCTGGCAATACTATGAAGCTCCAGTTCGAGAGCCCGCCGCAGGTGCGCGCCGGAGTCAACATGACCTATACGGCGCTGCTTGCCACCGTCTACTACGCCGTCAAGTCGGTTGTGGACCCCACGATCCTGCCCAACGCGGGCCTTGCGCGCCCGCTGACGGTGACCGCGCCGGCGGGAACGCTGCTCAACTGCGTGCATCCCGCTGCCGTGAACGGCCGTGTCCAAACCTGCCAGCGCGTTTGCGACCTCATCCTGGGCGCGCTCGCGCAGGCCGCTCCGGAGCGCGTCACGGCGTGCACCAACAGCGCGTGCACCGTCGCGACGTTCGTGGGCGAGCAGCCGAGCGATGGATCCATCTGGGTCTATCTTGAAACCATGGGCGGGGGCGGCGGCGCGCGGCCGCACAAGGACGGGCTCGACGGCGTGCACGTCCACACCACCAACACCTCGAACCTTCCCGTGGAGGCGCTTGAGGTCGAATATCCGCTCACGCTCATGCGCTATGAGCTCGTCGAGGGCTCCGGCGGGCCCGGCAGGTTTCGCGGCGGCATGGGGCTGCGGCGCGTCTATCGTGCGGAGGAGCCGTGCCGGGTGCGGGTCGATCTCACGCGATTGCGCTCGGTCTCATGGGGTTTATTGCGGGGACTTCCGGGCACCTCGAGCGGCATCGTCTGCGGGCCAGGCGTGGTGTTCGAGAACGCCAATGCGGTCCTGCAGAAAGGCCAGTGGTTCGAAATCATTACCCCGGGAGGCGGCGGCTACGGTCCACCTGCGCAACGCAGCCATAGCGCGATTGCGCGCGATCTCGCCGAGGGCGTTATCGATGCGCCCACGGCACGCAGCGTGTATGGATTATCGAGCTAGTACCTCTGCACAGTGATTATGACTCTTTGAACGTGTCGGGATAGGCACGGCCCATTTTGGCGAGGGCTTTGGCGGTTGTGAACATCCATTTGATGCGGGCGGCAGCGGCGTTTCGCTGTCGTTCCCACGCGGCGATTTCGCTGACGAGGCGCTTCGAGTCGTCGATTCTGCGGTTGACCGCGCAGCACGCCGATCTCGATCTCG
>CATPCO010000137.1 GCA_955652925.1 uncultured Xanthobacteraceae bacterium
AGCGATACCGGCGTCGGCATGGACCGCCACGAGCTGATCGATAATCTCGGGACCGTTGCCCGCTCGGGGACCCGCGCATTCGTCAATCGCCTCGCGGAAGCCAAAGACGGCGCGGGGCTGATCGGTCAATTCGGCGTCGGTTTCTATTCGGTCTTCATGGTGGCAGAGCGCATCGAGGTCATCAGCCGCCGGGCAGGCGCAAGCGAGGCCTGGCTCTGGAGTTCCGCCGGTGAGGCGGGATTTGAGATCGCGCCGGCTACGCCGGAGCAGTCCGCGCGCGTTCCGCGCGGCACGGAGATCATTCTGCATCTCAAAGCAGAGGCGAAACGCTATCTCGAAAGCTACGAAATCGAGCGCATCGTAAAGAGATATTCCGATCACGTGCAGTTTCCGATCGAATTCCTTGGCAAGGAGGGCACGCCGCACCAGATCAACGCCGCCAGCGCCATTTGGCAGCGAGCCAAATCCGAGCTCACGCCGGAAGACTACACGCAGGCCTATCACTCCATCGCCGGTGCATTCGATGAGCCGGCCATGACGCTGCACTACAAGGCGGAGGGACGCCAATCCTACGCCGTGCTGTTGTTCGTACCCTCAACGAAACCTTTCGATCTCTCCGATCCGGACCGCAGCGCCCGTGTAAAGCTGTATGTGCGCCGGGTGTTCATCACCGAGGACGCCAACCTGTTGCCTTCGTACCTGCGCTTCGTACGCGGCATCGTCGACAGCGAGGACATGCCGCTCAATATTTCGCGCGAAATGCTCCAGAATAATCCCCAGGTGGCTCAGATCCGAAAGGCTCTGACGAGCCGTGTCGTTGGCGAACTGGAGAGCCTCGCCGCCAAGGAGCTCGAGAAGTTCGCAAGGGTGTGGGACGTCTTTGGCAAAGTCCTCAAGGAGGGCATTTACGAAGACCACGAGCGGCACGACCAGTTGCTTGCCCTTGCGCGGTTCGCAAGCACCAAAGGCCAAGAGCCGAGGACGCTCAAGCGATACGTGACGGATCTGCGGCCCAACCAGACAGAGATCTATTATCTGGTCGGCGAGAGCATTGAGCAGCTCAAATCCAATCCGAAGCTTGAAGCCGTTCGCGCGCGTGGCATCGAGGTGCTTCTTCTCACAGACCCCGTCGACGCGCTGTGGACGTCGATGTCGCAGGATTTCGAGGGCAAACCCTTGAAGTCCCTCTCTCAGGGCGAGGCCAATTTCAGCCTCGTACCGCTTCTGGAGGAAGCCACCAAACCGGAGATCGAGCCGTCTTCCGGCGCGGCAGTCGACGAGGCTGCGATCATTGCCACGGTGAAGAACGCCCTCGGGGAGCGCGTCCATGATGTACGCAGCTCACAACGCTTGACCGACAGCCCGGCTTGTCTGGTCGCAGGTCCGGGCTTTGACCGCGAGCTCTCACGCCTGCTCGCGCGTCACAACCGCGGCAGTGGCCCAAAACCCATTCTTGAACTCAACATGCGCCATCCGATCGTGAAGGCGCTGTCGCGGGCGAAAGCGGTTGACCACGATGATGAAGTCTCCGATCTTTCAGCCTTGCTGTTCGAGCAGGCCAAGATCCTGGATGGCGAGGTGCCAGATGACCCCGCAGCCTTCGCGAGCCGTGTGAACAGGCTCGTGATGCGGGGCCTGCCTGCGCTCGAATAGACGATCGTCATCGCGCGCTGTTTGAAGGCGTGCTTTGTCCAAACTGCCTGCCGATATACCGAAGCACTCGCGCGCATTCTTCGGACGCCGCAAAGGGCACAGATTAAGGCCCGCCCGAGCGGCGTTGATGAATACCGTTTTGCCGCGCCTTGCGCTCGATTTGGCCGCTCCGCCTGGCGATTTACGATTGCTCTATCCCAATCCCGTCGAGGAGATACGGCTCGAAATTGGCTTTGGCGGCGGCGAATACATGATCAGCCAGGCGCGCGCGCTGCCGCAGGTTGGTTTCATTGGGGTCGAACCTTTTGTGAACGGTATGGCCAAGGCGCTCGCAGCACTTGCTGCGCATTCGCTCTCCAACGTTCGCCTGCATCACGGAGACGCCACGGACCTGCTGGATTGGCTGTCGCCAGATTCGCTGGCGCGCGTTGAGATGCTTTATCCCGATCCCTGGCCGAAGCGGCGGCATTGGAAGCGGCGCATTGTGCAGGATAACAGCGTCATGGCTATAGCCCGGGTCCTGCGGCCGGGCGGCGAATTTCGTTTTGCCTCCGATGTTGCGCACTATGCCGCCTGGACGCTGGGACACGTTCTGCGATGCCCCCAGTTCGAATGGACTGCCGAGCGCGCAGACGACTGGCGGCGTCCATGGCCCGACTTTTCCGGTACGCGCTATGAATCCAAGGCAATCGACCAAGGCCGTTGCCCCTGTTACCTGACTTTTCGAAAGCGCTCGTAATGAAAGCAATGGGGCGCACAGCCGGGCGCGGCAGCTTCACTCGCTTGCCGGCGATTGTTCCCAATGTTGGACCTGCCAGAAGCGCATGACGCGCTGCGCAGTCGTGGGCGAGAGGCGCTCGAAATTGGCGTAGGCCGTATCGAGATCGCGGCTCGACAGATCGCCGGGTCCGGACATGGCACTCATAATCGCTCTCGCCGTCTGCCAGCCCCAGCTCGCTGATTTGCAGAGAATGAGGACGGGATCGACGCGCTCGCCTGCCATGAGCCTGTCCACCACACTGACCGGGACGGCGCAGAGAGACGCAAGTGCCGCCACGAGCTCCTCGTATTGCCCATTTTCGGCAAATTCCACAACGGCGGCTTCGTCAAGTTTCTTCGCCTCGCGCAGCTCGAAAACCCTGCGTTCAGCGGCCTTGTAGTCTCTGGCCGCCGCGGGAATCGGTTTCTCGTCGGCGGGCTCTGCCAGAATGGCGCGAACCTCCGATTGTCTGCCGGGCTCGGCCAACGCGAGCATTCGCTGTCGTGCTGGCCCGCTGCTCGCGAGCACGAGGACGCGCAACAGGCTTGCTGAAAGATCGCTGCGCAGGGCCACCTTCGTTCCGAGCGCGCTGTCGCGCCCACCCTTTTCGACCAGGACAGCAAGCCCGGCATCGGAAATTTCCGCCGATGGGTTGCCCGCCAGGCTGCGAAGCACCTCCTCATTCCCGCGCTCGATCAAAGTGTCGGTCAGCGGGGTGGGCAGGCCGATTCGTTTCGAGATCGCCAGAAGATGCGCTTGGCCTTTGGACCGGGCGATCTCCAGGAGACCGGCTGTTCGCAGCCGCGCCGACTGTTTGAGCAGGGGCTGCGCGACTGCGATGTCATCATCACTGGCAAGCTCGGCCAGCACTTTGGGCGGTGCATTCGGAATTGTCGCGATCCGATGGGACAGCTCCACGCGCGCCCCGGCATCCGCCTCACGGCTCAATTGGCATAATACCTCGTCAAACAGCGCGATATGATCTTCATTGAAGCGGCTTGCCCCTTCGGCAAAAAGGATAGCAAGGCGCTTGAGCGTTTGAGCGCGTCGCGCACTGGATCCGTGCTGGAGCACCTCTTCCAGTTCGGGAGCGAGCGAAGCAGGAATGCTCATACCTCACCGTGCAACCGACATGCCGAGCCCCGGCGGCTTGCGCGCAAATCGGGTTAGGGGATCTCAAGCAAAAGTTAGTTACCCGTTCGTTAGCGCAAGCGCTCGTGGCGAAGGGTCGGTTGCGCGGGGGCTTCGGCAGCCCCGCATAATCGTCCTCTGCCCCTTGCGCCAGCAGCAAAAATCGCTATATTCCGCTTGTCCAGCTTTTGGATATCTCATAACGATCGGATAAGGTCCGGTCGGCTGTTGAGAGTGGGTTCCCCCGGGACCCGCTCTTTTTTGTTACCGAAACTGCGCGCGGGCGTGACAGGCGCTCGTGCGCTCGTGCGATGCTCAATGACTGTGGACAGCCTCTTACAGCCAAATGCCGATCAGCGCCTGATCACCGAGCAGGGGGTAGCCGCGCGGGTTGCTGCAATTGCTGAACCCGTTCTTCTGGACCTGGGTTACCGCCTTGTTCGCGTGCGTATTTCGGGGCTTGACGGCTGCACGGTTCAGGTTCTGGCAGAGCGACCCGACGGAAGCATGACTATCGATGATTGCGAGCGGGTATCGCGAGCGCTTTCGCCCGCGCTCGATGTTGCAGAGCCGATCGAGCGCGCCTACCGGCTCGAAATCTCATCACCCGGAATGGACCGGCCCCTCGTGCGACGCTCCGATTTCGAGCGCCATGCCGGCCACAGCGTGAAGGTGGAGCTTGCAACCGGGATCGCGGGACGGCGGCGTTTTCGCGGCGTGCTTCTGGGCATTGAGGGCGACTGTATTCACCTTCGGCAGGAGGATGGCCTGCCGGACCAGGCGACCGAGATTACGTTGCGTCTCGACGATATCGCAGAAGCCAAGCTCTTGCTCGCGGACGCGCTGGTCATGGAGGCGCTGCGGCGCGGCAAGTCAGCGGAACGTGCCGGGCATCATGGCGGGACCGGCAAGGCTGCGGGACATCCAGTCTGGGATAGAAGTAACCGCTCCCGCAGCCGTCCTCGTAGGGATCGAAACGAAGATTTCCAGAGCGGACCGTCTGCCGGTCCTTATGGAAATGAGAAAGAAGGAGAATGACCATGGCCGTGAGTGCGAACCGGCTGGAATTACTGCAAATTGCCGACGCAGTCGCGCGGGAAAAAGCGATCGACCGCGGCATTGTCATCGCCGCCATGGAGGACGCAATCCAGAAGGCGGCACGTTCGCGTTACGGCAGCGAGACGGAAGTTCGCGCCGAAATCAATCCGAAGACGGGCGAAATGCGGCTCTCGCGCTTGCTGCTGGTGGTTGAGCAGATCGACAACGACTCCACCCAAATCTCGCTGGAGGACGCGAAGAAGCGAAATCCCGCCGCTCAGGTGGGCGACTATATCGCGGAGGCTCTGCCGCCGCTCGAATATGGACGCATTGCCGCCCAGTCCGCAAAACAGGTGATCGTTCAAAAGGTACGCGAGGCCGAGCGCGATCGCCAATATCAAGAGTACAAGGATCGCATCGGCGATATCGTGAACGGCATCGTCAAGCGCGTCGAGTATGGCAATGTCGTCGTAGACCTCGGTCGCGGTGAGGCAATCGTGCGGCGCGACGAGCTGCTTCCACGCGAGACGTTCCGTAACGGTGATCGTATCCGCGCCTTCATCTACGATGTTCGCCGGGAACCGCGCGGCCCGCAGATTTTCCTCTCCCGCACGCATCCGCAATTCATGGCCAAGCTGTTCGCGCAGGAAGTGCCGGAAATCTACGATGGAATCGTAGAAATCAAAGCGGTGGCGCGTGACCCGGGATCGCGCGCAAAGATCGCGGTCATCTCTCGCGAATCCTCCGTCGATCCTGTGGGCGCATGTGTCGGCATGCGGGGCTCGCGCGTCCAGGCCGTTGTCAACGAACTGCAAGGCGAGAAGATCGATATCATTCCGTGGACGGCGGATCCGGCGAATTTCGTGGTCAATGCACTCGCGCCCGCCGAGGTCGCGAAGGTTGTCTTGGACGAGGAGCGCCACCGCATGGAAGTCGTCGTTCCTGACCAACAGCTATCCCTTGCCATTGGGCGGCGTGGCCAAAACGTCCGTCTCGCATCTCAACTCACGGGGTGGGATATCGATATCGTCACCGAGCAGGAGGAGTCCGAGCATCGTCAGGCCGAATTCGAGAAGCGAACGAAGCTCTTCATCGAGGCGCTTAATCTCGATGAGATGGTCGGCCAGCTGCTCGCTTCCGAGGGCTTCAACTCGGTCGAGGAACTCGCGATGGTCGACGAAAAGGAGATCGCCGGGATCGAAGGTTTCGACGACGATACCGCACGCGAGCTGCAAACCCGGGCGCGCGAATATCTCGCGCGCGAGGAAGAGGGGCTTGATGCCAAGCGCCGGGAACTGGGAGTGGAAGACGAGCTCAAGGATTTCCCTGAGCTCAATACCGCCATGTTGGTGAAATTAGGCGAAAACGGCATCAAGACGATGGAAGACCTTGCCGGTTGTGCAACGGACGACCTGTTCGGTTGGAGCGAGCGCAAGGATGGCGAGACGACGCGCTATCCGGGTATTCTCGATGACTTTGACCTATCACGCGATGATACCGAAGCCCTGATCATGCAGGCGCGCCTCAAAGCTGGCTGGATCAATGAAGCAGATCTCGCGGCCCCCGCTGAACCCTCGTCCGAGACCGCGGCCGCACCGGCATGAGAGGGAGGCATTTGGATTTGGCAATGAGGCCGCTAAATGTGGTACATGCTCGCCGCGTGCCGCGCTCGGACGTGGCCCATCGCTCCTGGGCGGGGGGACGGACCGGCAACCCGAAGGCGTGAACTGGATTGAGATTGTGATGGCTGAAACGACGGAAAAGACGACTGAAAAGAAACTCAGCGTCGCTGCGACCAAGACCTTGAGCCTGAAAGGCCGTGGGATTGAGCAAGGCGTCGTACGCCAGAGTTTCAGTCACGGCCGCAGCAAGGCGGTGGTTGTCGAGAAGGTAAAAAGTCGTACGGCGGCCCGGCCGAGGGGGGATGCCGCGCCTGCTGCTGTCGCGCCGGCGAAGCGCACCGGCCCCGGTGTTTCAGCCGCCGCGCAGGCAACTGCCGCCCAGACGCCGCCGCCCGCCCAGGTCGCCCCCAAGCCGTCCGGGGTGGTGCTGCGCACCCTATCCGACGAAGAGCGCACTGCCCGCGCACGCGCGCTCGGCGATGCGCGCCAACGCGAAGCCGAAGAGCGCAAGCACGCCGAAGAGGAGGCTCTACACCGGAAGGAACGAGAAGCAGCCGAGCGCACTGAACGCGATAAAGCGGAAGCGCGCAAGGCGGACGAAGAGCGGCGTCGAAAGCATGAGCTTGAAACCAAGGTCAAAGCCGAGCAGGAGGCGAAGAAGCGCTTTGGTGACGAGGCCGCGGCTGCCAGACCACGGCCCGTGCTCGAGCCGGACGAGGAAGAGGCCCCTCGCTCCCGTCGCGGCGCTGGCGCTGCCCGGCCAACACCCGCACCAAAGGCGCCGCGCAGCACCATCCAGAAGAACCGCGGCCGCCTCACCCTGGTGACCGCGCTCACTGCTGATGAAGAGCGCGAACGTTCCGTCGCTGCGTTCCGGCGGCGGGTTCAGCGGCTGAAAGGACACGCTAGCGACGAGCCGAAAGAGAAACTGGTTCGCGAAGTCACCGTTCCCGAAACCATCACCATTCAGGAGCTCGCGAACCGCATGGCGGAGCGCGCCGTCGATGTGATCAAGCTCTTGATGAAGCAAGGCCACATGGCCCAGATCAACGACGTGATCGACGCCGATACAGCCCAATTGCTGGCAGAGGAGCTCGGCCATACCGTCAAGCGCGTGGCTGAGTCGGACGTCGAAGAGGGTCTGTTTGATGCGGCCGATGAGCCCGCTGCCCTCGTTGCGCGGCCTCCAGTGGTCACAGTCATGGGTCACGTCGATCATGGCAAAACATCGCTGCTCGACGCTATCCGCTCGACCGAAGTGGCGGCGGGAGAGGCGGGCGGCATTACCCAACATATCGGCGCCTATCAGGTGACGGCGCCATCGGGCAACAAGATCACTTTCATCGATACTCCAGGCCACGCCGCGTTTACCGCCATGCGCGCGCGCGGCGCCAAGGTGACCGACATCGTCGTCCTGGTCGTGGCCGCTGATGACGGCGTCATGCCGCAGACGGCCGAGGCCATCAATCACGCCAAGGCCGCGAAGGTGCCGATCATTGTCGCGATCAACAAAATCGATCGTCCCGATGCGAAGCCGGAGCGGGTGCGCAACGAGTTGCTGCAGCACGAAATCCAGGTGGAATCACTCGGCGGCGACGTGCTCGATGTCGAAGTGTCGGCAACCAAGAAGCTCAATATCGATCGTCTGTTGGAAGCAATCGGGCTGCAGGCCGAGATTCTGGACCTCAAAGCGAACCCGAATCGTCCAGCGGAAGGCACCGTCATCGAGGCGAAGCTCGACCGCGGTCGCGGCCCTGTCGCGAGCGTGCTGGTGCAGCGGGGAACATTGCGCGCCGGCGACATCATCGTGGCGGGGGCTGAATGGGGCCGCGTGCGTGCATTGGTTTCTGATGCGGGTCTTTCCGTCGAAACCGCAGGACCTTCGATGCCCGTTGAAGTCCTCGGCTTTAACGGCGTTCCCGAAGCTGGAGATCGCGTCGCCGTGGTCGAGAGCGATGCACGGGCGCGCGAGGTGACGGATTATCGTGCCCGCCAGAAACGCGACAAGATCGCGGCGCGAGCGACCGGCATGCGCGGCTCGCTCGAGCAAATGATGACCCAGCTCACGACGGCTGGGCGCAAGGAATTCCCGTTGGTGATCAAGGCCGACGTACAGGGCTCGCTCGAGGCGATCACCGGCGCGGTCGAAAAGCTCGGCACCAACGAGGTTGCCGCGCGCGTGCTCCACGCGAGCGTCGGCGGTATCACCGAATCCGATGTGACGCTCGCCGCCGCGTCGGGCGCGGCAATCATTGGTTTCAATGTGCGTGCCCACAAAGAGGCCCGCGAGGCCGCCGAGCAGGCCGGAATCGAAATCCGGTATTACAATATCATTTACGATCTCGTGGACGACGTGAGGAAGGCGATGTCGGGGCTGCTTGCTCCGACGACGCGCGAGACCACGCTGGGCAGGGCGGTCATCCTGGAAATTTTCAGGGTCTCCAAGGTCGGCAATGTTGCAGGCTGCCGGGTGACCGAAGGAACGGTCGAACGCGGTGCCAATGTGCGTCTCGTGCGCGACAACATCGTGGTGTACGAGGGCAAACTGTCGCAACTCAAGCGCTTCAAGGACGATGCACGGGAGGTAACGGCAGGCCAGGAATGCGGGATGGCATTCGAAAACTACCAGGATATGAAGGCGGGCGA
>CATPCO010000138.1 GCA_955652925.1 uncultured Xanthobacteraceae bacterium
GCTCCCCGTGCGGCGTGTACCGGCAACGCCCGCTTCAGGCGTTGACGCAGCGGAGGAAACGCTGCTGGCCGGATTGGACAAGCGCGTCATTACCGCGATTGCCACGGCCCGCCGCTTCCAGGCGTTGAAACAGGATGCGCGGCATCATTCATTGCGGGAGCTGGCCCTGCTCCGGCGGATCATTCTCGTTCTCGATGCACGCCTTGAGCTTGACGGGATGTCCTTCTTTCTGAGTTTCGATGAACTGCTCGGATTGCGGTCGCTGTCGGCCGATGTGGTCTGGGAAATGGCGCATCAGCGGCAGAAAGAGCGAGATCAGCTGCTCAGTCATGAGTCGCCTCCGACAACTGTTACGGTTCATGACATCGAATTGATGTCCATCGGAGCTCATGCGGTTCGCAGCGAGCATGGTGCTGCGATACGCGGAACATGCGTGTCAGGCGCGGGCACTGTGACCGGCCGCGCTCGCGTGGCGACTGAAGCTGATGCCGAGGCCGGTGCCCCAATCTCTGGACTTGAGACCGGCGACATCATCGTGGCTCCCATGATTCATCCTGCATGGCTGCCCTATTTCGACCGAGCTGCCGGCTTGGTTTGCGAGATCGGCGGCTGGCTGAGCCATACCGCAATTGTCGCGCGCGAATACAATATGACCATGATCGTCGGCACCCGTGGCCTGACCGACATCGCGGACGGCAGCCTGCTGCGGCTCTATCCGGACGGCACAGTCGAAGTGTTGCCGGATGCGAAGCTTGTGGGCGCAGTCGCCGCCGAGTGATAGGGGTCGTGTCCCGCAGCCAGATTGCTCTAGGCCCTGCTCGTGCTTGTCCGCCATGGCCAGAAGCGATCCCGGCTCGGACACGATCTCTGTCATTGGACGCTGCGCTGCATTCGATCCAAAACCGAGGATTGCAACGAAGGGCGTGACTGCGAGCGCAAATAAGAGCGCCGCGTTCGGCCACTCGATGCGCCAAAAATCCCAGCCCATCTGAATTGCTTCCATTTGCGTGATTGTGGCCGCAGTCTACGAACGGCAGGTGACAGTCCTGTTACATGAATCGCTAAAGCCCTAATCATCGTGGTTACGGTCGAATTTACCCGAATGATGGAATGGCAGCACGGTTCGTTTACTGTGTATTGCACGAGTCTCAATGGGTTAGGTCAATGGTAAGAGCAACCATGTCAATGACTTGGCCAAATGCTCGACGGCACGTGCAATCAGTCAGACCTTTCGCGACCGGCTCCACTGTTCCGGCGCCTGTGGGCCTTTCGTCTCAACGGTCTATCAACCAAGCTCTATTGCGTGGCCATCTTCTCCATTGTGGCGGTTACCGGCTTGGCCGCGGCGTCAATCTATTTTGCCAAGATCACTGAAACGGCTGCGCATCGCCTTTATGGCGATGGGTTTGTAGGGGTTGTCAGCTCAAGCCGTCTGGAGCTCCTGATTGAGCAACATCGTAGAATCGTGGAAAGCATGCCCGCGGAGGTTGATCGCGCCCGGCTTGACAACGGCCGCGCCCGGCTGAAGGAAACCGCAGGCAAGCTTACAACACTGATCCAGGATCTGCTCGCCGACAGGACCGATCCGAACGCCGACGCAATCGAGCAGGAAATCTTCAAGAGTTTCTCGCCGCTATTCACGCTTGGTGATCGGGTCGCCTTCTATGCCCGCGATTTTGCCCAGGACAAGGCGTTGGAGATTGCCGAGCAATATGCGTCCAGCGCGGATTACACCCAAGGGCTGATAAGGCGTTATCGCGAGCAGCGCGGCGAATCGGCGCACCGGGCCATGTCGGATCTTGCCAACTCCGCGACCTCTCTGACGATCTGGGTGTGGATATGCGCGATTGCAGCCTTCGTGCTGATCGGCCCGATCGGACTCGCGATCACGCGCGGGGTGGTGTCCCGCCTCAGCCGGGTCACCGAATCCATGATCGAAGTGGCTGACCGCAATACCACGGTGGCAATACCCTCATGCGATGACCGTGACGAAGTCGGTGCAATGGCGCGCGCCGTGGCGATTTTCAAGGAAAACGCCATACAGCTTATGGCGCAGACCATTGAGCTTGAACAGGTCAATGGCAGGCTCGACGTCGCCCTCAACAACATGACGCATGGCCTTTGTATGTTCAACGCGCACCGGCAGTTGATCGTATGCAACGACACCTACGGGCGCATGTACGACTTGCCTCCGGCGCTGGTCGAGCCCGGGACTGCCTACCAGCGAATCTACGATCACCGGATCAAGATCGGAAACGGTTCGCTTGCCACCCCGGAGGAAATCGCCGCCGAAGCAGCAAATGGTTCCGCGGACGGGCCCTGCGCATTCACGCAGGAATTGATGGACGGCCGCATCATTGCAATCTCACAACAGCCTATGCCCGACGGGGGGTGGGTTGCCGTGCATGAAGACGTGACCGAGCGCCGGCGGGCAGAGGCCAAAATTGCTTATCTTGCCCGTCACGACACGGTGACCGGACTGCCGAACCGGGTGAAGTTTCGCGAACATCTCGAGCAAAACTTTGCAAACTTGCGCGAGGAACAAAAGTTCGCAGTTCTTTGTCTCGATCTCGATCATTTCAAGCAAGTCAACGATACGCTTGGTCATCCCGTGGGCGATCAGCTGCTCAAGTGCGTGGCCGAGCGGCTGCACAGCTGCATCCAGGATACCGACCTTGTCGCTCGTATCGGCGGGGATGAATTTGCCATCGTGCAGACGGCGGTCGAAAGGCCGGAAAAGAGCAGTCAGCTCGCCAATCGCATCGTCGATGCCATCAGCGCGCCATTCGATGTGGATGGAAAGTACATCGTGATCGGGACCAGTATCGGAATTGCGGTGGCCCCCGATGACGGAACCGATCCGGATCAGCTTCTCAAGAACGCCGATATGGCGCTTTATCTCGCCAAAACGGATGGACGCGGGAGACATCGCTTCTTCGAGCCCGAAATGGACCGGCGGCTGCAATCGCGCCGAACACTCGAGCTCGATTTGCGCTCAGCAATCGTGCATGGCGAGTTTGAGCTCCACTATCAACCCATTCTGAATCTGCAAAGCAACGAGGTGTCCGGCTTCGAGGCGCTGATCCGGTGGAATAACCCCGTGCGCGGACAGATTCTGCCCTTACAGTTTATTCCTCTCGCGGAAGAAACCGGACTGATCCTGCCGATCGGGGAATGGGTGCTGCGAACAGCATGCGCGCAGGCGGCCGCATGGAGCAAGCCCGTCAGCGTCGCAGTCAATCTCTCACCGGCGCAGTTCAAGAGCCAGGATCTCGTTCAGCTGGTCCTCAACGCCCTTGCAAGCTCAGGGCTGGAGCCGGCACGGCTCGAGCTCGAAATCACCGAATCCGTCCTGCTGCAGAACGAGGCAAGCACACGTGCGATATTGCACAAGCTGCGCGCTCTGGGCGTCCGCATTGCGATGGATGATTTTGGTACGGGGTATTCTTCTCTCGCCTATTTGCGCAGCTTCCCATTTGACAAAATAAAGATTGATCGTTCCTTCGTGCGCGACATGACGAGGAGCGAAGAGTGCGCCGCGATTGTGCGCGCAGTGGCGGGCTTGGCTCGCAGCCTTAACATCATCACCGTTGTTGAGGGAATTGAGACCTCGAATCAGCTGGAAATGGCCCGCTCGGAGGGGTGTGATGAAGGTCAAGGCTATCTCTTTGGCCGGCCAGCACCCGCTGCCGAAGCTCGCCGCATTCTCGGCAGTGAGGAACGGATCGCCAGCGCTGCCTGACGCTTCGCAAGAGATTTGAACAACCGAGCAATCCTGGTGCGGATTTCTCGCGCAGGCGGGAGCAATTCGCGCAAACCCGCAGCGGTCCTGTTCACAGCCTCGTGACATGCTGGAAAGATGCACGGCTCCCAGTGCTAAAAAGGCTGGCCAAAGCACAGGAAACGTTTTTTGCTGCCCCAATGGGGACGTCCCCAGTCGCTTGGCGGAGATGACGCCCGGGAGGCTTGATTATGCGGCGGGTGAGCCAGATCGACACCGCACCGCTTGCTGCATGCGGCATCGCCGTCATGGCGAAGGCTTCCATTCCGGGCCACAGCAAGACGCGGTTGGTACCCCCTCTGACATACGAGGAGGCCGCGGGCTGCAACACCGCATTTCTTCGCGATATCGCCGAGAATATTCTCGCTGCCCTCGCTGAGGTTTCCGTCGTCGGATACCTGGCGTTCGGCCCTCCCGAGTACAGATCATTTTTTCAAGCGGTCATGCCCGCCGAGATCGGGTTGATCGAGGCGTGGCACCCGCGTTTCGGGGACTGTCTCGCACTGACCGCTCTGGAGCTCCTGCAAAAGCATCAGGGCGCCATCCTGCTCAATTGTGACAGCCCAACGCTCCCTACCTCCGTGTTGGTCGAATCAGCGCATGCTCTCATGCAATCGGGTGATCGCATCGTGCTCGGCCCAGCGCGGGACGGCGGCTATTATCTCCTCGGATTGAAAGCCAACCACGGCCGGCTATTCGAGGACATTTCCTGGAGCACCGAGCACGTGGCGCGCCAAACCCTGGCGCGGGCCGCAGAGCTGGGTATTCCTGTGCACATTTTACCGCAGTGGTATGACGTGGATGACAGCGAAAGCCTCAAACTGCTCACGTCAGAACTGTTTGAGAGCTCTGTCTACCCTGCGGGTCTGCGTCCATATTCGGCACGACATACGCGTGCAATACTCCTTTCTCTGATCGAGAGCTCGAACTTGAAAAACCGTCTTGCAGTTTCCCCAACCCTCGAAGGGGCTGCGGAGTGAGGCGAATCACGGGCCTGGACTGGCCGCTATTGGCACTTGCGGCCGGCCTGCTTGCTCTTACGGCGTTCGGGGCTCATTGGATCATCACGTTCGACGACCCCAATGTCGGATTGATTCTCCTGCTGCACGCGGGCCCCTATGCTCTGGCCGCGTGGCTCATTCTACGGCGCAGGACAGGTCAAACAGAGAGCTCGCGCGCAGTTGTGACGATTCTGGTCGTCGCAGCTGCAATGCGCCTCCTCCTCCTGCCCGGCATTCCGATTTCCACCGACATCTACCGCTATATCTGGGATGGGCGCGTGCAAGGTGCCGGCATCAACCCGTATCTTTTTGTACCGGCCGACGCGAGCCTGTCGGACCTGCGCGATGCCGCGATATTTCCGTACATTAATCGCGCACAGGCGGCCCCGACGATCTATCCACCCGCCGCCCAGATCATCTTCTACCTGATCACGCGCGTATCCCAGTCTCCAATCGCGATGAAGGCGGCAATGCTCGTCTTCGAAGGTATCGCCGTCTGGGGAATCCTGCAATTGCTGACTGCGCGCGGGCAGCCACGATCGCGCGTTCTGCTCTACGCTTGGCATCCACTGCCGTTGTGGGAGTTCGCACGCAGCGGCCACATTGATATTGCGGCTATCGCATTTCTGATGCTGGCGCTGCTAGCGTCGGAGCGGCGCCACTCGATGCTTGCTGGAGTAGCGCTCGCGATCAGCGTGCTGGTCAAATATTTTCCACTCGCCGCAAGCCCTGCGGTTTACCGGCGCTGGGACTGGCGCTTGCCGCTCGCCTTTGTCGCAAGCCTCGGCCTCCTTTATCTGCCGTACATTGCCGCCGGCTCAAAAGTGCTCGGTTACCTTCCGGGCTATGTCACCGAAGAGAAACTCGATCAGTCTTCCGGGTTTTTTCTTTTGCAGCTCGTGACCGGACAAAGCCCCACCGGGAGGCAGGCGCCGATTTTATATCTGCTCGCCGCTGCAATCGTGTTCGCGGCTCTCGCTCTTTTTATCGTCCTGCGCACGCGAGAGCCGCATGCGGACCTCGCCGGCGCTACCCTGCTCGCCGTGGTATTTACGATTCTGGTCTCGCCTCACTACGCTTGGTATTTTGCCTGGCTCGTGCCATTCCTGTGTTTCTACCCGCTGGTCGGCTTGTTCTATCTGACCTGCGCCGCGGGATATCTCTATTTCACCCATTGGCCCCCCACGATCTCGGAGGGACTGGTGATTTACGGACCCGCTATTTTCCTATTCTTAGCGGAACTGGGGTTGCGTCGCCTACGAAAGCAGGAAAAGCACCATGGCGATCCAGTACCAGCCTGAGCCGAAGGTTGATCCACGGCGCTATTTCGAGGGCGTCGAGGGTGCCCGCGCTGCCGCTGCGCAGGCGCCACCGGTTTGCGTTTATCTTGAGACCACCAACCGCTGTAATCTTTTATGCACGACCTGTCCTCGCACCTATGAGGAGCTTGAGCCACCGGCCGATATGAGCTGGGAGATGTTCACCTCTATTGTGGAACAATTGCCGCGTCTCCAGCGTGCGGTGCTGCATGGCGTCGGTGAACCGATGCTGGTGAAGAAGCTCCCAGACATGGTGCGCTATCTCAAACAACGCGGCGTCTACGTCTTGTTCAATACGAACGGCACACTGCTCAACGAGCGCAATGGGCGGGCTCTCATAGCAGCCGGTCTGGATGAGCTGCGAGTTTCGCTCGATGCGGCGAACGCGCAATCCTTCCGCGCCATTCGCGGGAGAGACTATTTCAATCGCATCATCCGGAACGTGCGTTCATTTCGCAATCTGCAGGAACGCGAGGGCAAAGGGCTGCCGCGTGTCTCGGTCTGGCTCACAGGATTGAAGGAGACGGTCGCTGAATTGCCTGCATTCGTAAAGCTCGCCGCCGAAATTGGCGTACAGGAAGTCTACCTGCAACGCCTGGTTTTCTTCGAACGTGATGCGATTGGACATGCGCGTCCCGATCAGGCGCTTTACGAGAAGATGACCAGGGAGGAGGCGAGCTACCTCGACGAAGCGACGAGGCTCGCGCATTCCTACGGCATAAGCTTCGGCGCATCGGGCGCGGCAACTGAGCCGGGCTTGAGTCTCAAACGCGATGAGACCGCCGGCTCCCCGTGGTCGCTGTGCCGGCGTCCCTGGACATTGATGTACTTCACCGCCAACGGGCGTGCGCTGCCCTGCTGTATCGCTCCGTTTTCGCAGCGCGGTTATGAGCATTACACGCTCGGCGATGCGACCCAGCAGGCATTGCAGGAGATTTGGAACGGCCCCGGCTATCGCGCGTTCCGGCAAGCGCTGCTCTCGGACAAGCCCCCCGCCTCATGCGCCGGCTGTGGGCTGCGCTGGAGCCTGTAGAATCTTGGACGTTCGCACCCTCACTGCTCCGGTACATGAAACGATTGTTGGTCCTCGCGTCACACTCATTATCCCGACGCTTGATGAAGAGGACTCGATTGGACCTGTTATAACCCGAATACCGCGCGAGCTGGTCAGTCACATTATCGTGGCGGACGGCGGCAGCAGGGATGCCACCGTGCCCCGTGCCCGGGCTGCGGGTGCGCAAGTCATCGAGCCCGGACGGGGCTACGGCCGCGCCTGCATGGCTGCCGCGCTGGCGGCCGACGGCTCCGATATCCTGGTGTTCATGGACGGGGACGGCGCTGATGATCCATCCGCCATTGCGCAGCTCGCCAAGCCGATCGGTGCCGGAGAATACGATTTCGCCATCGGCTCGCGCACGCGCGGGAAACGCGCGCCGGCGAGCGTTGCCTGGCATCAGCTCGCGGCTGGCGGCGTGGCGGGCTTGGGCACATGGCTGCTCTACGGCGTACGCTATACCGATATGTGTGCGCTGCGCGCCATCCGCCGCCAACAGCTGCTGGAGCTTGGTATGCGCGAGCTCACCTATGGGTGGAACATCGAAATGCAGATGCGTGCCGCCGCGGCAGGGCTGCGCATTCTCGAGATCCCGGTCGATTATCATTGCCGCATCGGTGGTCGCTCGAAAGTCGCCGGCAGCCTGCCCGGGTCGATCAAAGCAGGGGCACGCATCATCGCGACGTTTGCGCGCGTAGCGGTGCAAACGAGACGCGCGCGGCGGTCGGACGCCCAATAGCCCCGCTATACGGGCGCAAGACGACTGCCCGGGCGCATCAGCAGCCAGAGCACGATAAATATGTTGACCAAATTCCAGGCGAGGCCATTCATAAATGCTGCACGGTAGGATCCGGCAAGATCGAAGATCATGCCGGACATCCAGCCGCCAGCGGCCATACCGACCAATGTGGCCATCAAAACAATGCCGAGACGCGTAGCGGCCTCCCTGGGCGGAAAGTAGTCGCGCACCAGGATGGCATACATCGGTACGATTCCACCCTGAAAGAGGCCAAACACCGCGGAAATCACAAAGAGTGACGCCAATCCGTCGAACATCAGATAGAGCAACAGCGCCACGCCCTGGAGAGACGAGCCGAGGAGAAGGGTCGCGGCGCCACCAATGCGGTCCGCGACAAAGCCTGATCCAATCCTGCTGATCAGCCCGAACCCAAGCATGAGCGAAAGCATCTCGGCACCGCGTGCGACGCCATAGCCGAGATCACCGCAGTAGGCGACGATATGCACCTGCGGCATCGCCATCGCTACGCAGCACGCGAACCCCGCAATGCACAGCAGCAATTGCACGGTATTGGATGAGAGGCCCAGCCCCGGTCCGAGCACGAGCGCAGCCGATGCGCCATATTGCTGCTGCGCGGGACGCCGTAGGAAGGCGAGCAAGAGCGGCAACATCGTGAGCGCGCAGAAGATGCCCACGCCGATGTGGGTGGCGCGCCAGCCGCTGCTTGCAATGAACCATTGCAACACGGGCGGCCAGATCGCCCCGCCTAGGTAGGTTCCGCATGAAGCTAGCGCGACGGCAATGCCGCGGCGCCGCGTGAACCATCGCGAGGCGTCTGCCATGATCGGTCCGAACGTGGCCGAAGCACCGAAGCCGATGATCACGTGCATCACGGCGAAGACCAGTAGACTCCCCGCCACTCCAGCACCCACATAACCCAGGCCGAGGGCAACGGCCCCGCTCGCGAGCGGCACCAGGATGCCAAAGCGGTCGGTCAACCGCCCCATCAGCACGCCGCCAAACGCAAACCCGAGCATCGCCAGCGTGAATGGCAAGGACGCGTCCGCGCGCGCCACACCGAAATCCGCTTGGACCGCCGGCAGGACGACGGGCACTGACCACATGCCGACCGTGCCGATCGATCCCATTGTCACCGCCGCGGCAAGGCGCAGCCAAGCGTAAACCGATTCCACCTCTGGCTGGACAGAATGAGGGCTTCGCATTGCTGTCGAATGACTCTGCGCGCGCGTGATAGCGTAGGCTAGCAGCGTGCCGGCGAGGCCGCGGCGGTGCAAGAGCGAGGAGATAATGACGAAATCAGGCGAGACTTCATTTCACCTCTCGCTCTCGGGCCAGCGTGCCCCGGTCAATTATGATCGGGAGCCGACCCATCAAGGCATGGTCGCAGATAAAGATGTTCTCGTTCCGATGCGCGACGGCGTCAAGATTGCGGTCGATGTCTATCGGCCACAAACGAGTGAGCGACTGCCTGCGTTGCTCGCATTTTCGATCCACAACAAGGATTTGCAAGGTCCGCAGGTTGCACGGGACGTTTTGACGCAACCGGCCTGGTCCATGCTCTGGACCGGCCCCGCGGAAGCAGGCGACACGCGTTTCTTTGTATCGCGAGGCTATGTGCATGTGATCGGAAATCCGCGCGGCGTCGGTAAATCCGAGAGCGGCGGTTCGCGTGCCTTCGACAGCTATGATTTGATCGAATGGATTGCGGCGCAACCCTGGTGCGATGAAAATGTCGGAATGGTCGGCATTTCCGGCTTCGGCGCCGAGCAACTCATGGCCGCGAACCTGCATCCGCCTCATCTGAAAGCGATTTTTCCTTTCGATCCGCGCGGCGCCTACGGAGAGGCGGGCGGCTTTCGTGATGAATATCCCGGCGGCGTGATCCATCTCTTCCGCTTTCTGCTTCAAGTCTATGCCTCGGCGCATCAGCACAAGGGGCAGCCGAAAACTCTCGCCCCGGAACGGGAAAAACTCTGGCAGGAAGCGATGTCGAACCCCGATTACAGGATGTATCCGCATGTGTTCAACGTGCTCGCGCTCAAGGGACAGCACTTTCCCGGTTTCTTCGACATCCTGATCGATCCCTATGACCACGAGGAGGCTGTTCGCAAAAGCGAGGACGAGTTCGGCAAGATCAACGTTCCGGCCTATACCGGTTCAGGTTGGTACGGCTACACGTACAAGACGCATCTCAACGGCGCGCAGAACTGGTTTCGCAACATCTCATCGCCGCACAAGAAGCTCCTCCTCGCCGGTCCCGCCCATCTCGATCGCCCCGTCAAGGCTTTCCATAACGAGATGCTGCGCTGGTATGACCAATGGCTCAAGGGAATGGACACGGGCATCCTCGACGAGCCGCCGGTACGCTTCTGGGTGATGGGAGCAAATGAGTGGCGCGGCGGCAGCGACTGGCCACTGCCGGAGACCGAGTGGTTAAAGTTATACTTGCGGAGCTGGGAACGCCTCACGGCCGAGCCGTTTGTGCCCGCCAGCGCCGATGACTATCAGGCGCCTGATGTGTTCGCACAAATGCCTCCGAGCCAAACGAACCGCATCCAGAAGCTGCGCTACTTAAGCGATCCGCTCGCCCATGATCTCACCATCGCGGGCCCCAGTGTACTCAACATCTATGCCTCAATCGATCAGGAGGACACGAATTGGATTGTCATCCTCAAGGATGTCGGCCCAGACGCAGGGGTGCAGACCGCGCGGGAAGGCGAACGTGACCTCACGCCCGGGGTGCATGAACGGGAACTGACCCGTGGCTGGCTCAAAGCCTCACATCGGGCTCTCGATTCGAAGCGATCTTTGCCGGGGCGTCCCTGGCACCCGTTGACGCGGGCCGCCCAACGGCCGGTTGTCCCCGGAGAGATCAACGAATATGCGATCGAAATCATGGCCACGGCCAACCAGTTCAAGGCCGGTCACCGCATCTGCATCGAGATCACCAGTCTCGATCTTGCAACCGGTGTCGGGAGCGCCACCAACGTAGAGTACGTTCCGTACCACATCTGCAGCAGCAAAACGGTTCTGCACAGGGTCTTTCACGATCCTGCTCACCCGTCACATCTGTTGCTCCCTGTAATTGCGAACGCATGAGCAGGAGTAAGGGTGCCCTCCTCCGATCGCGAGCTTGCCGGGCGCGTGGAAAAGCTTGAGTGCGAGATCGCTTCGTTGCGCAAAATGCTCAAGCGCCTCAAAGCCGAGCTTGTGGCGGACGCTGACGAGGCTGCCTAGCCCTGGCCAATTGAGCGCGGCGCCACGGCGGCGGCGCCACGGCTTGACAGCGCCATCGCGTGACCATCTAGTCGGCGCGGATTTGCTGGGCGCAGCCGATCCATCATCCCTCGCATCCCGACAAGGTGCCACATGGCGGAGATTACCATCCATAATCCCCCATCCTTGGGAAAGCCGCTCGGCCAGTATTCGCAGATCACACGCGTCAAAGCATCGGAGTTTCTGTTTATCGCGGGCCAGGTGGCGACCGACAAAGAAGGAAAATGCGTGGGGTCGGGCGATTTCGATGTCCAATGCGGGCAGGTCTTTGCGAACATCGAGATTGCGCTCGCGTCGCAAGGCGCCACATTAGCCAACGTCGTCGAGTTCACGACCTATCTCGTGCACTCACAGGATATCGCTCGATTCATGGCGTATCGATTGCGCGAGTTTCCGCGCATGTTTGCTAACGGGCGCTTTCCGCCCAATACTCTCCTGATCGTGGACCGTCTTGTTCAGGAAAGCTTTTTGATCGAAGTCGCAACGGTGGCGGCGCTGTGAATTCCGTCTCCCAGCACCGGATCGAGCCCTCCCCCGACACCGTGCACTGGGGCTTTTTCGACGGACGCCTCTCGCCTCAACTGGAAATCAAGAGCGCCGAGACCGTCACCATTTCGACGGTCTCGGGCACCCCCGAGATGATGCCCGCACCGCCCCTGCGCATCCCGGCGGCGCTTACGGCCATTCACCAAAAGGTCACGCGCAAGATGGTGCCGGGACACATCTGCACCGGGCCGGTTGCGATCAGTGGCGCAAAACCAGGACAGGTGCTGCAAGTCGATATCGAGGCGATCGAGGTGCTCTATGATTGGGGCTACAGCGCGGTGCGCCCGCTCGCAGGCGCACTCCCGGACGATTTCGACGACAACCGTGTGTTCCACATAGTGCTTGATCGCCACCGAAACGTGTGGCGCCTGCCTTGGGGACAGGAGATTCCGGTGGCGCCGTTTTTTGGCGTGATGGGCGTGGCGCCGCCCATTTCCTGGGGCACCGTCTCCACTCTTCCGCCGCGCAGGAATGGCGGAAACCTCGACAACAAGGAGCTGGTCGCCGGCACGACGCTTTATTTGCCGATCTTTGTCGAGGGGGCGTTGTTCTCGGTCGGCGACGGCCACGGCGTGCAGGGCGACGGCGAGGTTTCCATCAATGCGGTCGAGACCGGTCTCACCGGTACGTTTCGGCTCACGCTGCGCGACGACATGCAGCTCGAATGGCCGATGGGCGAAACTCCGACGCACATGCTGACGATGGCATTCGATCCGGATCTCGACGACTGTGTGGTGATCGCGCTGCGCCAGATGCTGGACCTGATCTGCGCCCGCACCGGCATCGATCGCTACCAGGCCTATTCGCTTGCAAGTCTTGCCGCGGATCTGCGGGTGACGCAGGTCGTCAACGGCAACAAGGGCATCCACGTGATGCTCGACAAACGGTATCTCACGCGCGAACGGTGAATACGGATCGAGGCTAGCATCACCGGGAGGGTCAATCCCCTGCGAGCTTGATGACGTCCGCCACCTTGTTGTCCTTCGGATCGACGATCACGATCTGCTCGTCGGTTATGAAGAACGTGTGGCTCTTCACCTGCGGGACCTTTTGCGCAATGTCGGCGGGCATGGGCTGCAACTTCACGGTCGCAGGAATCGGATCGCCGACAGCAGGCACAAACTCGGCCCGGGCACTGTCGGTTTTCATATCCTTAATGATCTCTTTAATCACGTGGCGCTGCTCAAGAGTAAGATTGAGCTTGTGAGAAGTCGTGACCGGTTCCTGCGGCGCAGGCGTTTGCGCATGACTTACCGTGCCAAGGCAGGACAACATCAATGCGACAGCGGCGGCGACTGATAACTTTCGCATTTCATCCTCCGGCAGCATGCCTTTGAGAAAGGGCTTGGTTGAAAACCTTTGCGGGTGCGTCACGGTTCCGCGTAAGCGGGATTAAGGCAAAGGCGAGGCTACGAGGTTGGGAGAGTTCCGTTGATCGCGTCGGGCATGCGGACGCGGGATTTCACTCACTTGCCGGTCCAAGTCTTGAAATCGTCGTCGGAAACTGTCGGAAGCTTCTTTACGAAGGCGACAATGCTCCAGAGCTCCTGGTCCGGGACGTCGATTGCGCCAAAACTCGGCATCCCAGTCATGTTGATGCCGTTCTTGACAACCCAGAACAACTGCTGCGGCGTCCGATCGGCGGCCAGTTCCTTGAGATCGGGAGGCTCCGGGCGCAAACCTTCTGCGAACCTTGCCCAGTCTACCCCCGGACCGCCGTGACAATTGGCACAGCCGCGGGTGGCATAGGCACGCGCACCCGCCTGCACGATCGACGGATCCTCGAGCGAAACCGTGGGACTGTCACTCGCGTGGCGCGCAATGGAAGCCGCGCGAATATGACCCAGCGCCCAGCTGACGACAGCAGGATCGCCGGCCGTTCCTGCGACACTATAGAATCCGCCAAAGAAGAATACCGCCGCGGCAATCACGGCAAGGACGGCAAGGAGCCCAATGCAAGCAAGCACTCTGATCATGAGACGCTCTCCGGAGATCGGACTGATGTTACCGCGAACCAGGGAAAAGAAACCAGAATCCGTCTTGTGCAGTGGCCGCAAGAGATGCTTTCATCTCGTGCAACGTTTCGCATGATCACGTAGAGGTCGCAATGGCAAAGGCTTACTGGGTTGCCTGCTATCGTTCCATCTCCAATCCCGACGCATTGGCGGAATATGCGAAGCTCGCGGCTCCCGCTATTTCCGCTGCGGGCGGCCGTTTCTTGGCGCGCGGCAACGCCGTGAAAGCCTACGAGGGCGGCATCGCCCAGCGAGTCGTCATCATCGAATTCGACAGCGTCGAGCATGCGATTGCCGCCCACGACAGTGCAGGATATCAGGCCGCCCTAAAAGTCCTGGGCAATGCGGTGGATCGCGATCTACGCATTGTCGAAGGTGTGGTCTAGCGACGGTACAATGAGAGAGAATGTCAAGCGCGTATTCTACGTGCGCTACGTCGCCCACCCCTGTTATATCGATATCATTGCGCAACGGCCGGAAATCCGGCTCGACAAGCTCGAGAACGATACCAGCGATGAGGCCGCCAAACCCATCATGGCGGCAGCGCATGCCTATCAGATCGGCTCAGCTCGCGACGTGCTGCCGCTGCGGTTTCATGTAGAGCGCGACCTGCTCGCGCGCATGCCGAATCTGCTGGTGGTCTCCACCAACGGCGCCGGCTTTGACACGGTCAATGTGAAGCACTGCACAGCCGCAGGCGTGCTGGTCGTCAACCAGAGCGGAGGCAATGCGGAAGCTGTCGCCACCCATGTGCTCGCCATGCTGCTGATGCTCTCGAAGCAGATCATTCAAAGCAACCACGCCTTGCGCCGGGGGACGTTGAACGACCGGTCGCTGTTCATGGGCAACGATGTGCGCGGCCGCACCATTGGGATCGTCGGCATCGGCAATGTGGGGCGGCGCGTGGCGCAACTGTGCCGCGGTCTTTTTGACATGCAGGTGATCGCCTGCGATCCCTATCTCGACGCCGAAACGATCGCCGAGCGGGGAGCCGCCAAGGTAACACTCGACCAACTTTTGCAGCGTTCCGATTTCGTCTCCATCAACTGTCCGCTGGACGAGACCACCCGCAGCATGATCGGCGCGCGCGAATTCGCGCTGATGCAGCCGCACGCCTATTTCATCACCACGGCGCGCGGCTTCATTCATGACGAACGCGCGCTCACGCAGGTCTTGCGGGAGAAGAAAATCGCGGGCGCCGGCCTTGACGTGTGGGACGAGGAGCCGCCGCCCTCCGATCATCCTCTCCTGCAACTAGACAATGTGATTGCGAGCCCGCATACGGCGGGGATGACGCGCGAGACGCGCGCCAATATGGGCCGCATCGCGGCCGAACAGCTCGTGATGACGCTCGACGGCAAGCGGCCGCCCCGGGTTGTCAACCCGGAGGTGTGGCCGGCCTACGCCGAACGGTTTGAGCAGATCCTCGGCTTCCGCCCGCAGGGATAACCAAGCGCATCATCCCGCCGCCGCGCTGAGTGTAAGCGTTGCAGGTTACACGCCGGGTTGCAGTAGGGAAAGTTCGCCCGCGATTGTGTCGGCAGCGAAGCAGCGGCTAGTTGTCCAAAAAGCTCCGCAGCTTCCTCGACCGAGACGGATGCTTGAGCTTGCGCAGCGCTTTAGCCTCGATCTGGCGAATGCGCTCGCGCGTAACTGAGAACTGCTGGCCCACCTCCTCCAAGGTGTGGTCGGTGTTCATGCCAATGCCGAAGCGCATCCGTAACACCCGCTCCTCGCGCGGCGTCAGAGAGGCAAGCACGCGCGTCGTCGTTTCGCGCAGATTCGACTGGATCGCGGCATCGATCGGCAGGATCGCATTCTTGTCCTCGATAAAATCGCCGAGATGGGAATCCTCCTCGTCCCCGATGGGCGTTTCCAGCGAAAGCGGCTCCTTCGCGATCTTGAGAACCTTGCGCACCTTTTCGAGCGGCATGCCCAGTTTCTCGGCCAGTTCCTCGGGCGTGGGCTCCCTGCCGATCTCGTTTAGCATTTGCCGCGAGGTGCGAACGATCTTGTTGATCGTCTCAATCATGTGGACGGGGATACGGATGGTCCGCGCCTGATCGGCGATGGAACGCGTGATGGCTTGCCGGATCCACCAGGTCGCATAGGTTGAAAACTTGTAACCGCGGCGGTATTCGAACTTATCGACGGCCTTCATCAGACCGATATTGCCCTCCTGGATCAGATCCAGGAACTGCAGTCCGCGATTAGTATATTTTTTCGCGATCGAGATGACCAAACGCAAATTGGCCTCGACCATCTCCTTCTTGGCCTGGCGCGCTTCCCGCTCGCCCTTTTGCACCATGTGGACGATCTTGCGGAATTCGCCGATCTCGAGACCGGTCTCACCGGCCAGCACCTGAATGTCGTGACGGTACTGTCTGATCTTGTCCTTGTCCTTGGCGACGAAATTCTTCCAGCCGCGCGCCGAAAGCTTGGAAACGCGGTTGAGCCAGCGCGGGTCGAGCTCGGAGCCCTGATAGTTTTTCAGAAAGTCTTCACGCGCCACCCCGTGGCTCTCGGAAAGCCGCATGAGGCGGCCCTCGTAACTCACGAGACGCTTGTTGATGTCATAGAGCTGCTCGACGAGTGAATCGATGCGGGTCTGATTCAACCGCAACGATTTCACCTCGGCGATAATCTCGTCCTTGAGCTTCTTGTAGCGACGTTCTTGCGCGGGCGAGAGGCTGGTGTTCCTGAGCTTGAACTCAATGTCCTGATCCTGCAGTCGGCGCAGCCGCTTGTACGCGTCCGCAACCTTGTCGAACGTCTCGAGAACCTTCGGTTTGAGCTCGGCCTCGATTGCTGCAAGCGAAAGCGAATTCTCCATATCCTCTTCGTCAAATTCCGCCTCGCCCGGTACGACTTCCGCTGCCTCGCCTTCCTCCGGCCCGATAGGCGCGGCCTTGAACGGGGTGGCAGCAGGCGGGGCAGCGGGCGGGGCCGGCATCTGGGCCAGCACACCTGCGGCCGAGGCAGATAAGGCCGCGGGCTGCTCGCCATTGGAGCCGACCGGCGGCGGAGCGGGCATGGCCTTGGCGTCCGGCCCAGCATACGTCGCCTCGAGATCAATAATGTCCCGCAGAAAGACCTTTCCCTCATTAAGCTCGTCGCGCCAAATGATGATCGCCTGGAAAGTGAGCGGGCTCTCGCACAGCCCGGCAATCATTGCCTCGCGGCCGGCCTCGATGCGCTTTGCGATCGCGATTTCCCCCTCGCGCGACAGGAGCTCGACCGATCCCATCTCGCGCAGGTACATGCGTACGGGGTCATCAGTGCGCTCGGCAGGTTCCTTCGCC
>CATPCO010000139.1 GCA_955652925.1 uncultured Xanthobacteraceae bacterium
AATGCTTGCGGGCGCGCAGCCGAAGCCGCGGACATGATTACGGCTGGTCTCGAAAGCTGCCGGGAGCTTGCTGCAGCGAGCAAGAACGAGGCGTGGCAGGTGCTCAAGCGCGAGGAGTCGCTGCTGCTCTGGGAAGCGCGCCGATTCCAGGAGGCCGATGCGGCATTGCGGCCAATTCGGGAAGCTTGTGCCGGCACCTCTCCTTGCTATGACCGCTCCGAATATCTGCCGGATACTCGAGCGCGAGTGCAGCATCTCTCGGAGATTGTCGGATCGCGCGATGTCTTCGTGATGGCGCAGGGGCCATCGTTTGCGCAGTTCGCCGAACGGATGCAAGAATTCACCGGTTTCGATTTCGCGATCGCAACGCTCAATTCCTTCCCGCCGATCGAGGACGAACTGTCGAAACGCCTGGGTCGAACCGCTGACGTGCTTCTCCTCACCCATCCGGGAAGCATTCAGTCATGGTACGGTGAGTTCGCAGCTTTCCTTGACCGGCCCTCGCGAAATCTCGTTGCGACAACGCGCTATGCGCTGTCCGCACTATCAGAGCTCGGGATCAACGAAGATGAGTTCGTTGCCCGTCACGATAACCGTTTTCTGCTCGTTGTTGCTGACGGGGGGCCTCCGCTTCCGGCTAGGCCATTGCATTTCGAATCGGGCTCCACGCTGTCCCTCCTCATGCCCCTTCTGCTTTTTGGCCGACCGAAGCGAATATTTTTGTTTGGAGCCGACGGCGGCGCGAATACGGATCGCTGCAAACGCCCATACTTCTTCTATGATGATTATGACCGCGGGGCCCCGCCACAGCCGTTTCTCGAAAGACGCGACATGGTCTCGTTTACAGGCCGACCGGAGCGGTTGCAGGAGGCAGATCGTCGATTTTACATCAATGCCGTAAATGCCGACAGGATCATGGCGGCTGCTCTGCGGAACCTCGACATCGTCTTCGGCATTTCCGCTCCACCTATTTTCAATGTCTGTCCACACAGCAGCCACACGCTGTTTCCGCGCATCGACATCGACACGGCCTTGGAGGAGCTGGCGGCGGGCGGGTGCTCGGAGCCTCATCATGCTCAGCATACTTTGAACAAGGTCACAGACGAGGCCGCGGCTGGCCGTGCTGTCTTCGCGCAGTGAGCATCTCGGGGTCGCCCGCGTGCCGGACCGCGCGAAACCCAGTGATTGCGACACGGTTGCCTATATCCCGGCACGACTCGCAAGCGAGCGGGTTCCGCGCAAGAATTTGCGCCTGCTCGGCGACTACCCGCTCATCAGCTATGTCAGCAAGGCTGCGCTGCGTGCGTCTTCGATCGATCGCGTCTACGTCAACACCGAAAGCTCCGAGATTGCGGCCGTCGCGAAAACGATCGGTGTCGAGGTCTATTGGCGGGCGGCAAGGCTGGCAGCTGGACCAGTGACGACGGACGAGATCTTATATGATTTCGCCAAGGCGATTGATTGCCGGACACTGGTCGTCATAAATCCGACCGCTCCTTTTTTGAAGCCCGAAACGATCGATCGCGTCCTATCCAGGTTCCGCAACAGTCCGTCCGACACCACTTTGTTCACGACTACAGTATTGCGGAAGCATTTTGTCATGGGCGGCCAGCCCTGCAACTTCAGCTTTTGTGCCCGCTCTCCAAGGACGCAGGATCTTACAGCCTTGGAGTACATCAACTTCATCATGCTTGTCGTACCGCGAGCGAAAGCCATCACTCAATATGAGCGCAGCGGGTATTGTGTCTACGTACCGCCGCTGGCTTTCTTTCCTATGTCCGGCATCGAGTGTCTCGATATCGACGAGGAAGATGACTTCGTACTCGCAGAGACCATAAACGCACTGAATAAATCCGAGTGTGCAGAAGGGCAGAGCCGTCCAACCACGCGCTCCTGAGCTCCCCCGCTCGGGCCTGCCGCGGCGGCAGCACTACCCGGAGGCGGCTGGTAGCAATCTCGACCCTGGCTGGGTTTCACTGGTTATTGACGTCGCGGCGTATGATGACGCATCTGGGGGACTTGGCAGATCAATCATCAGAAAAACTTGAGGCCGTTGACCATGGCGATCGTAGCGAAAATAACCCCCTGCTTGTGGTTCGATAACCAGGCTGAGGAAGCCGCCAAGTTTTACGTTTCGATCTTCAATAACTCGGGCATCGAAACAATCACGCGCTACGGCAAGGAAGGGTTCGAGAAGCACGGCAAGCCGGAAGGCTCGGTGCTCACGGTCACGTTCCGGCTGGAAGGACAAAGCTTCACGGCGCTCAACGGCGGCCCGCAATTCACCTTGTCTCCGGCCATATCATTCGTGCTGCACTGCGATTCCCAGGCCGAGGTCGATTATTTCTGGGACAAGCTCGGCGCAGGTGCCGATCCCAGCTGGCAGGCGTGCGGCTGGCTCAAGGATAAATTTGGCCTTTCCTGGCAGATTGTGCCGGAGGCGCTATTCACCATGCTCACCGACAAGGACACTGCGAAATCCGACCGGGTCATGCAAGCGCTGATGCAAATGAAGAAGCTTGAGCTCGCCGTGCTGCAGCGCGCCTATGAAGGCCTGTGAGCTTCTCCGAACTGCTCGGGTAATCACACCAAACTAAATGGCTGCCGATAGACCCGGCGCCGCCGGTCACCAGAACAGTCTTGCTCACGCGCGCCTGATCCCCGGCTGTTACGCGTGAGCGTACCAGTTTATAAATCTGACATGAAGATCGGTATCCTGTCTGGCGACGACATCGGGCTCGAAGTCGTGCCGGAATGCGTCAAGGTGATGAAAGCCGCCGCCGCGCGTGAACGCCTTGCCATTGATTGGCAGGAGCTGCCGATCGGCAAGCGCGGGCACGAGCAGCACGGACATACGCTTCCCCCCGTTACCGAGCAGGTGCTGCGGGAGCTCGACGGCTGGATCATGGGTCCGATCGGGCATGCCGCCTATCCGCGCGGCGACCCCACCTGGGTAATGCCGCCGGTGCGCAAGAAATTCGATCTGTTCGCGGCGGTGCGTCCCGCGCTTTCTCATTCCGGCGTTCCTTCCATTCACAAGAACGTGGATATCGTCTTTCTGCGCGAGATCACGGAAGGAATGCTTTACTCGGAGACGGTGGTGGCAGGACTGCCGGAGTTCCGGCCCAATGACGAGATCACGGTTGCCATGCGGGTGATTACCCG
>CATPCO010000140.1 GCA_955652925.1 uncultured Xanthobacteraceae bacterium
AGTATTGAAAATCCATCCAGAAAAAACAGCTTTACCCGCCAGTTCACAGCTTTCTTGCGAGATCGGGCCAGAAAATGCGGTGCTGTTGCTGCTCAATCCGCTCGATCGGGAATGGCTGCATCAACGCCGCCAGTGTTATCCCCCGGTAGCTGTCACCCACTGGAGGCGCAAGAGTACAATAATTTCTTTCGGCACGCAGGCTATGTTCGAACGTGACCGGAATCCGCTCTAAGTGACATTCACGGATACGCTGCAAATGGCGTTGCGGCGGCCTGATACAGGTTGGCATTCGCCCCTTGCTGTAGCGGCGCGCGAAGCGAGCGTCGTGGCTCCGCGTTTGATCGGCGTCCAAGGCAGCGTGAAGCGCTGCCAAGCCCGTTCAGATGGCTGTTCCAGTTGGGCACGCTGCCACTCGCCTGTCTCGACGCTGACGTCGACTTGGCTAACTCCGCCGTCGGCCCAGGCCCAACCCCAAACCTCGATCGCCTCACCAGTCTTGACGATCGTGTCGGCGGCCGGCGCCACGATCACCGATTGCGGCGCGATCGTCCAGACCGGGACGGTCCGACCGCTTGCGGACGTATCGTCCTCGACTGGGTCATTGTACCAGCTCGTTGTGAAGGGCCCTGATGCCCGCTCGCTGGCCAGCGTCGCACGCGTGAGCCACTTCACACTGTTTGTACCGTAGAAACCGGGCACCACGAGGCGCGCGGGAAATCCGTGCTCGGGCGCAAGCGGCCCGCCATTCATCTCGTACGCAATCAGAACATCCGAGTTTACGCGATCGATCGGCAGGTCCTTCACATAGGCCTCGACGCACACACCGCCGAACTCGCCATAGTCTGCGCCGGTCGACCACACAAAACGAGCGCTCGGGCGCAGCTTGCATTGCGCAAGAATGTCGGCGAGGCGCGCCCCGGCCCATGTGACGTTACAGACGCGCTGCGTCGCCTCGCACGGTGCCAGTGGGCTGCCGGCGCATTGGTGCACGCTCGTCACCGATATCTTCTCATATCGCATGAGGTCGGCAAACGAGATGATCCGTGGGTGCTCGACCAATCCGTCAATCGCCAACGACCAATCCTCGCGCGCGATGCGCGGCAATCCGAGATGGCATAGAACAATTGCGTCTTCGACGCGCGTGAGCCGTGCGTGCATCTGATGCGGGGCGAGCGGAATGCGGCGGATGAACTGGTGCGGATCAAGCTTCACGCGCATCACAGCGGTCCGTCTCGTTCATGCTTGAGAAGCGCGCCAACGGGCGCATCTCGAAGGACTCATGCTGAAGAGCGCGCCGACGGCGCGCGTCTCGAAGCATCGCCTTGCCCCCAAAGCGAATTTATCAGTATGCTGCCAGCATACAGGAGCGACTGACATGAATGACCGCATGGATCGACGCAGTTTCATCGGCAGCATGGGGGTGGCGGCAACACTAGGGGCAGGCGCATATGTCGCGGCCCCACGTGCTGCGAGAGCAGCGGTCACACCGAAAGGAAAAATTCCCAGCACGCCTTTCAAGGTCGGCCATATGACCTTTCTATCAGGGCCCGGCGCGTATCTGGGAGCCCCAGCGTTGAAGGGGCATACCCTTGCCGTCGACGATATCAATGCCGAGGGAGGATTTCTCGGGGCGCGTAAGATCGTGACCATTACGGCGGATGAGGCCGCTGGTGTCGATGGCAATGTCAAAGAGCTCAGAAGACTGAAGCTTTCAGAGGAGATCGACTGGTTCACCGGCGTGATATCTGCCGGCGATACGGTTGCGCTTGCTCCGGTCGCGGAAGAACTGGCCATTCCGACCATCTTTACCGACGGCTGCACCGACCATCTCTTCGATGTCGTGGACAAGAAGCCGAAATACGTCTTTCGGGTGACGAATATTCTCTCCTCTGACGCCGTGTCATGCATGGTGGCTGCGTCCAGAACCTGGCCGAACATGAAAAGGATCGCTCATATCCACCCGGACTACAATTTCGGCCGCGTGCAATACGTCCACTCCAAGATCGCGGCCGAGAAGCTCTATCCTGGGAGCGAAATCGTCTCCGAGGGCTGGCCCAAGCTATTTTCGGGTGACTACACCGCACATATCAGCAAAGCGATGGCCGCCAGGCCCGATCTCCTGGTCACGTCGCTTTGGGGAGGCGACTATGTTTCATTCTACAAGCAGGCCTTGCGCTTGGGCATGTACGATAACATGAAGGTCATTTCGAATATCGGATTTGGAATCGAACCCAGCGCATTGGGCAAGGATCATCCCGAGGGAGTTCTCGCAGGCGCCCACGCCAACTATCACTTTACCTATCCGCCGGGCAATGAATGGCCGCTCAACAAGCAATTCGTCGAGCGCTATCACAAGCGCTGGAACGAGTATCCCAACTATGCGGCGGAAGGCGCATACACGAAGCTCTATCTGCTGAAATACGCAATCGAAAAGGCCAATGATCTTTTGGGCGCTTGGCCGGAACCCGGTCAGATCATCACCATGCTGGAGGGCATGGTGATGGCGACGCCTGCGGGCTATCTCTATATTCGGCCGCAGGATCACTCGGGGTTCAAGCCCACGGTCGTTGGATTCAGCAAGAACGTGCCGGAATACCCATTCCCAATCTGGGACCCAGACAGAATCATCGTGCAGGATATTCGCAACGTGTCGGCGCCGCCCGATTGGCCAAAGCCAGGCGAAGGCCACGATGATCCGTCCGCAACGTACAATTGGATCAAAACCACCTGGCCTACACGGTCGATTTGACAGTGGCTCAGTCGGATTGCTCGTAACCTTCGTGAGGAAGGCGCGTTCCGGCGGCCTACAATAGGGGACGACGGCGACCGGACCTGCGGTGCAATCAAGGATCGCCTCGCGAACGTCATTTTGAAAACCCGTTGAGATAGCACAGGAATTCCGGTCCGTGAGTTGACGCCGCACGCCTCGCGAGTTCCCGGATGACCTCATGCGAGGGCAAGTCCCGCCATTCGACATACGAGAGTTCGAATCCCGTCAGCCCAGGCAGGAAGTGCAGGCCGACCGTTGTCGCCGCAATCCAAAAGCATCTCGGCTTAAGCCGAAGCGCGCGTGAGGGTTCCCAGCGGGGCAGACTCGTCCGGCGAGGATGAGATGATCAGTTTGTGGTAGAACTGTCTGGTATTTTCCGTTTTCGATTAAGCGTCTTCTCATAAGTCGCCGAGTTTAATGGGTGACATTCCAGTTACGGGGAAACCGCGATCATGCGTGAACGTCGAAAAAACTTCCGGGTCGAATGGAACTCGCCGGCTAAGATCTACGACTGTAATGGCCGCTTTGCCCGCCACTGTATTGTAAGCAACTTTTCAAATGGTGGCGCCAAGATTGCCGGCGTGGAACCCGCCACCATCCCGGACGAGTTCATCCTCCGCATTTCGCCTCATGGCCGCGCCCATAGGTGCCGTGTCACCTGGCGTGCCGAGGATGGCTTGGCAGTGGAATTTTCCAACAACGCAAAACATACGAGCGAGCCGGCACCAAGCCGCCGGCGAAAATCGCCCTGCCGAGCGACAGTGGACTGACGCTGACGCGCTTGCCCGAGATCGTGCGCTCCGTCATCTGGGACACATCCCTCCGTTTATGCCGCCTCTTGATGATAATACCGGGTGCTGCGGACATGCGTCGGATACTCTCTCGGA
>CATPCO010000141.1 GCA_955652925.1 uncultured Xanthobacteraceae bacterium
CTGCGTCTCGGTTTGCAGCCGGTGATAGGTGAGCGAGCGCTTTTGCCCCGCGAGGGGGGAATCGTAGATGATCGCAACCTGCTCGCCGCGGCCGCTCATCACGTGGCGGTCGACCGCGTTCCAGCACGTGTTGCAGACGCCGTCCACGAACCAGCGGCCGTAGACGCCTGCATTGGGATCGAACACCCGCTTGGGGGGTTCGATCCAATCAATGGCTTGCGCGGCCTCGCCCCAGAATCCGACGGGATCGCGCTGCCAATGGGCGTAGGTTTCGTAATAGCGGCTGGTGCGGGCATCCATCGCACTGCTCCCTGGTGACAGGCGGCCGAGCTCGGTAGCCCGGATGAGCGAAGCGAAATCCGGGGCGGTCTTCCCGCATATCGCCCGTCTCCGCTAAAGCTTCGACGGGCTAAATGCGAGTGAGGCCGCCGAAGCCTTGGCGAAGGCGGCTTCGCTCATGCGGGCTACCCGATGGTGAAAGGCGGCCGAGCTCGGCTCTCAATTGTAGCTCCGGAGCGGTATAGCGCAAAATGCTGGCGCGCGGCGGCAGGCTGCGCTTTGATCTTCCTCAATCGCCGCCGCTCTTGCGCAGCAAATGCAGCCGGGCGCTCGCTATCCGCTCCTCGCTATCCGCTCCTCGCTATTCGCTCCTTGCCACTCGCGCTTCCTGACAGTGATGACCGACCCGCTGTTTTATCTGCTCGCCGTCCTCGCGGTCGTTCTGCAGGGTCTCTCGAAGGGCGGTTTCCTCGGCCTGGGTCTCATGTCGCTGCCGCTGATGTCGCTTTACGTTCCGCCGCTGCAGGCAGCGGCCATCATCCTGCCGACGGTGCTCGCCCAGGACGCGCTCACCGTGTGGACCTTTCGGCACACGTGGAGCGCCTGGAATCTCAAGCTCATGGTTCCGAGCATGGCTGCCGGAATTGCGACGGCGGGATTGTTTGCGGCCTCCCTGTCCACCGCCCATGTGCGGCTCGCCATCGGGCTTGTCGCAGGCCTTTTCGTGTTGCGGCACTGGCTCGGCAAACGCTTCGAGCGCTTTGTGCCGCGCCCGAGCCCGTTCACCGGCATCGTGTTCGGAACAATTGGCGGCTTCACCACCATGCTGGCGAACGCCGGCGGCCCGGTGTGGCAGATGCATCTTTTGCCGCAACGCCTCGACAAGTTCACCTATGTCGGAACTTTCAGCGTTCTGTTCGCCAGCAGCAATCTCTTGAAAACGCCGGCCTATGGGGCGCTCGGCCAGCTGAGCCAGGAAAATCTGCTTGTCGGCGCCATTCTTCTCCCCATCGCCGTCATGGCCAATTACACCGGGATCTGGCTGGTGCGAAGAATCTCGACCGAGCTCTTCTTCCGCATCGCCTATGTGCTGATGTTTCTCATCTCGGTGGAGCTCATCCGCAGCGCGCTCACCGAAATGATGCACGCTCCGTAGCTCCGTAGCCCGGATGAGCGAAGCGATATCCGGGTAAAGGTGGTCCCGCATGTCGTTTCGCTCATGCGGGCTACACATCACCCCGTCTCCGCTAAAGCTTCGGTGGGCTATGGGCTAATGTGAGTGAGGCCAGCCTTGGCGAAGGCGGTTTCGCTCATGCAGGCTACAAAAACATGGCCGGCCGCGCTACCTTGCACGGCTATGACACCTTACGACATCGGCCTTGAGCGCAATCGCGCGAATTTCCAGCCGCTTACTCCGCTCTCTTTCCTGGAGCGCGCGGCATCCATCTTTCCCGATCAGACCGCGATCATCCACGGCAGTCTGCGCCGGCGCTACAGCGAGTTCTACGCGCGTGCGCGGCGCCTCGCCAGCGCGCTCGCGCGGCGCGGGATCAGGAGCAATCAGACCGTCTCGGCTCTGCTCGCCAACACGCCCGCCATGCTGGAATGCCACTATGGCGTGCCAATGTGCGGCGCGGTGCTCAACACCATCAACACCAGGCTTGATGCTCCCATCATCGCCTTTCAGCTCGATCATGGCGAAGCGCAGGCCTTCATCGTCGATCGCGAATTCTCCAAGCTCGCGCAGGATGCGCTCGCGCTCGCCAAAGCAAAGCCGCTGGTGATCGATTACGACGATCCGGAATATTCCGGGGGCGGCGAGCGCATCGGCTCGATTGAATACGAAGCGTTCCTCGCGCAAGGCGATGGCGCATTTGCCTGGCAGCCGCCGCGCGACGAATGGGATTCCATCTCGCTCAACTACACTTCGGGCACGACCGGCGATCCCAAAGGTGTCGTCTATCATCACCGCGGCGCCTATCTCCTTGCCATCGGCAATGTGCTCACAGGCAGCATGCGCAAGCACTGCGTCTATCTCTGGACGCTGCCCATGTTTCATTGCAACGGCTGGTGCTTTCCCTGGACCATATCGGTCGTTGCCGGCACCCATGTGTGCCTGCGCCAGGTGCGCGCGCGGGCGATGTACGATGCGATCGCCGATCACAAGGTGACGCATCTTTGCGGCGCGCCCATCGTGATGGCGGCGCTGCTCAACGCGCCTGCCGCGGAAAAGCGGCCGCTGCCCCACGCGGTCGAGTTCTTCACCGCCGCGGCGCCGCCGCCCGAAGCCGTGCTGGCTGCGATGAAGGCGGCCGGCTTCAACGTCACCCACCTCTATGGGCTCACCGAGACCTACGGCCCCGCGACCGTCAACGAATGGCAGATCGCCTGGGACGCGCTTTCGCCCACCGAGCAGGCCGCGAAGAAGGCGCGTCAGGGCGTGCGCTATGTGCCGCTGGAAGCGCTCGACGTGCGTGATCCGCAAACCATGGCGGGCGTTCCCCGTGACGGCGAGAGCCTGGGCGAGGTGATGTTTCGCGGCAATATCGTGATGAAAGGCTATCTGAAAAACAAAAAGGCGACCGAGGAGGCTTTCGCCGGCGGCTGGTTTCATTCCGGCGATCTCGGCGTCATGCATCCCGACGGCTATATCCAGCTCAAGGACCGCTCCAAGGACATCATCATTTCCGGCGGCGAGAATATTTCCTCCATCGAGGTCGAGGACGCGCTTTACAAGCACCCCGCCGTCGCGGCGGCTGCCGTGGTGGCAAAGCCCGACGAAAAATGGGGCGAGACGCCCTGCGCTTTCGTCGAGATCAAGGCGGGAGAGAACGTCACCGCCGACGATCTCATTGCCTGGTGCCGCGACAATCTCGCAAGCTACAAATGCCCGCGCC